>CAYNJD010000111.1:0-5678 GCA_964397355.1 uncultured Mycobacterium sp.
CGCGGTGATCCCCGCCCCCGGCAACGATCCGGTGGAGGTGGCCACGGTGCTGAGGGACGGCATGGATCTGGTGGTGCTCGGCCTGGGTGGCCGGCGCGTGCCGCCGGCGCGCACCCGGGTGGTGCTGGCCCGGGCCCGCCACCGGGGCTGCACGCTGCTGGTCTCCGGCGGTGACTGGCAGGGCGCGGCGCTGCGGCTGGACGCCCGGGTGAGCGGCTACGAGATGACCGCCGGCGGGGCGGCGGGCTGCGCGGCGGTTCCCGGGTTCGGGCGGATCGGCGCGGTGCGGCTCGAGGTGCGGGCCGCCGGACGTGCAGCCGGGCGAACCAGGGCCGGGTGATCATGGCTGACTCCCGGGTGCTGGCGCTGTGGTGCATGGACTGGCCCGCGGTGGCCGCGGCGGTCGCGGCGGGCCTGCCGGCCACCGCGCCGGTCGCGGTCACGCTGGCCAACCGGGTGATCGCCTGCTCGGCGGGCGCCCGCGCGGCCGGGGTGCGGCGCGGGCTGCGGCGCCGGGAAGCGGCGGCCCGCTGCCCACCGCTGCATGTGGTGGCCGCCGACACCGACCGCGACGCCCGGCTGTTCGAGCCGGTCCTGGCCGCGGTCGACGATCTGGTGCCGCATGCCGAGGTGTTGCGGCCCGGCCTGCTGGTGGTGTCGGTGCGCGGCGCCGCCCGGGCATTCGGCTCCGAGCGCCGGGCCGCCGAACGTCTCGTCGACGCGGTGGCCGCAGCCGATGTGGAATGCCAGGTCGGGATCGCCGATCAGCTTTCCACCGCGGTGTTGGCCGCGCGTGCCGGCGCCGTGGTGCCGCCCGGCGGCGACGCCCGGTTCCTGGCCGCGCTGTCGATCCGGCAGCTGGCCGCCGAACCCAGCCTGTCCGGGCCCGGACGTGATGGTCTGGTCGACCTGCTGTGGCGGTTGGGGATTCGCACCATCGGGCAGTTCGCCGCGCTGCCCCGCCCGGATGTGACATCGCGGTTCGGCCCCGATGCGCTCATCGCGCACCGGTTCGCCCGCGGTGAGCCGGAGCGCGGGCCGTGGCGGCGGGAGCCGACACCGGATCTCGATGCCGTGCTGCACTGCGATCCGCCGATCGACCGGGTCGACGCCGCGGCGTTCGCCGGCCGCTCACTGGCCGGGGTGCTGCACCGGACGCTGATGGCCGCCGGCGTCGGCTGCACCCGGCTGGCCATCCACGCCGTCACCGCCACCGGGGAGGAGCTGACCCGGGTGTGGCGGTGCGCCGAGCCGTTGACCGAGGACGCCACCGCCGACCGGGTGCGCTGGCAGCTGGACGGCTGGCTGAACAGCCGCGTCAGCCGGGACCGGCCCACCGGCCCGGTGACGCTGCTGCGGCTGCAGCCGGTGGAGGTGCTGTCGGCCACCGAGGCGCTGCAATTGCCGCTCTGGGGTGGTCTGGGCGAGGAGGACCGGTTGCGTGCCCGCCGGGCGCTGGTGCGGGTGCAGGGCCTGCTCGGGCCGGAGGCGGTGCGGGTGCCGGTGCTGTCCGGCGGCCGCGGACCGGCCGAGCGCATCACGTTGACCCCGCTGGGGGATGAGCCGGTGCCGCTGGCCGACCCGCGCCAGCCGTGGCCCGGCCGGCTCCCCGAGCCGTCGCCGGCGGTGCTGCTCGACGATCCGGTGGAACTGCTTGACGCCGAACGTAATCCGGTACGGGTGACCTGGCGGGGGCTGTTCTCCGCCGACCCGGTATGGCTGGTCGCCCGGGGCCGGGACGACCGGCTGCGCTGGTGGGCCGGACCCTGGCCGGTCGACGAGCGGTGGTGGGATCCGCAGCGGGAAGGGCCCGGATCCGGGCGCACCGCCCGGGTTCAGGCGCTGCTGGACGACTCGCCGGGCAGCGGTGCGCCCGGGGTGGCGGTGCTGCTGTGCTACCGGCTGCGCCGGTGGTACCTGGAGGGCAGCTATGAGTGATCCGGCTGCCGGCTCAGCCGTCGGGCCAACGCGCCCACCCGCTGCACGAACAGATCGAAGAACGCCGACGGGTCGACACCGACACCGATCAGCGCGTTGGGATGCCGCGCGTCCCAGTCGGCGATCGTCCGCCCGCGCGCCGCCGTGGGTTCGACCTCGACGCGGACCGCAGCCGGGCGGGTCGTCACCAGTTCGGGTTCCAGCGCGACCGCCACGGCCAGCGGATCGTGCAGATGCGCCAGGTAGCCGTAGCCGCGGGCTTCGTGGGCCTCGAAATAGAACCGCAGCGCATCGCCCAGCATCCGGGCCACCGGGCTGTCCTCCGGCGCGGGCAGCATGCCCAGGATCGCCGGCGTGATCGCGATGCGGCGGGTCAAATCCAGCCCGCACACGATCGGGAGTCGTTGCGGTGCAGCATCTCCCCAGGCCGTGAGCACCTCGGCGGCCGCCTCGGGGTCGAACCCGATATTGAACTCGGCCCAGCCGGCCCGCTCACCGGAGAACACGCCGCCCATGATCACCAGCCGGCGCAGCAGCGTGGGCAGTGCGGGTTCGGCCCGCAACGCCAGTGCCAGGTTGGTCAGCGGTCCGGTGGCCACCCCGATCAGCTGCCCGGGGTGTGCCCGCGCGGCGGCGAGCCACGCCGCGGCGGCGTCGTAGTCGGTGAGCCGGCCGCTGCCGGGCTGCAACTCGGCATACCCGAGCCCCTGCGGCCCGTGGATGGCCTCCGCGGTGTGAACCGGTCCGTTCAGCGGTGCCTCGGAGCCCTTGGAGACCGGGACGCCGGTGGCCCCGCACAGTTGCAGCAGCGCCAGGTTGTTACGCCAAACCTGCTCCACCGCAACGTTTCCGCCGGTCGACGCGATCCCGACCAGTTCGGCATCTCCGCTGGCCAGCAGATACACCAGCGCGACCGCGTCGTCGACGCCGGTGTCGACGTCGGCGAAGACCGGCAGTGTCATTACCAGTGCACGCCCGGCACCAGCCGCACCGCCCGCTTGATCGGGCGGGGCGCCCGCATCCGGCTGATCGCCCGGGCCGGACGCTTCGGCCTGCGTGACACCTGCTGAGTCGGTTGCGCCGCAACGGGTTCGACGGCTTCAGGGAGCGCCACGCCACGCGCGGCGGCCGAATCCGGGTAGCCCAGGTAGAGCTGATGCAGGAATCGTCGTGCCAGCTTGGGGGCGAAGTAGCTGCCGACCTGGGCCAGCGTGCCCGACGGGGTGTCGATGCGGGCCGGCTTCTCGACCAGCGCGCGCACCACCATCGCCGCCGCGTGCTCGGCGCTGATCGCCGGCACCGGGTTGAGGCGCCGCGACGGCGCGATCATCGGGGTGGCCACCAGCGGCATGTGGATGTTGGTGAACGTGACGTGATCCGACAGCATCTCCGAGGCCAGCACCTCGCCGAACGCGTCCAGTGCCGCCTTGGTGGGCACGTACGCGCTGTAGCGGGGGCTGTGCGCCAGCACCCCGGCGCTGGAGACGTTGACGACGTGCCCGAACCGGCGTTCCCGCCAGTGCGGCAGCAGCGCCAGCACCATGCGCACCGCGCCGAAGTAGTTGACCGCCATGGTGCGCTCGTAGTCGTGCAGCCGGTCGGTGGAGCTGACCACCGAGCGGCGGATCGACCGGCCGGCGTTGTTCACCAGGTAGTCGACGTGCCCGAACCGGCCCAGGATGTCTTTGACGGTGTGCTCCACCGACGCCGTATCGGTGACGTCACAGCTGAACGCATGGGCCTGCCCGCCGTCGGCCCGGATCTCGGCCACCAACTCGTCGAGCGCGTCGCCGTTGCGGGCCAGCGCGAAGACGACGCCGCCGCGTTCGGCCACCGCGATCGCCGAGGCCCGGCCGATGCCGCTGGACGCCCCGGTGATGATGACGTGGCGCCCCACGAGCGGCCCGGCCGGATCGTCACGGCGGGCGCGGTCGGGATCCAGGTGCGCCGCCCAGTACCGCCACAGCTTCGGCGCGTAGTCGGCGAAGTCGGGCAGCCGCACGGTCTCGCCCAGCGCCGCCCGGGTGGCGTCGGCGACGAACGTCGGCCGCAGGTTCACCAGGTCGAGCACCTCGCCCGGAAAGCCCAGCTGGGTGGCCGCCATGTTGCGCCACACCCGGGCGCGCCCACCGACGTTGAGCACCGGGGCCGCTACCGCGCCGGGCAGCGTGGCGCGCAGCGGCGGCAGTCCGGCCTCGGCCGCGACGGCTCGGTAGATATCCGGCAGCCCAATCGATTTCGGCGCGGTCAGGTGAAAGGTGCGGCCGTCGTAACCGTCGGCGTGCATCAGCTCGACGAGGGCGTCGACCACGTAGTCGACCGGGACGACGTTGGTGCGCCCGGTGTTGGGCACGGTCATCGGGGTGAGCCTGGGCAGCTTCGCCAGCCTGGCCAGCAGCGGGAAGAAGTAGTACGGCCCGTCGATCTTGTCCATCTCGCCGGTGCGGGAGTCGCCCACCACCACCGCCGGGCGGTACACCCGGTAGCGCAGCCCCGGCGCCGAGCGGACCAGCGCTTCGGCTTCGAACTTGGTCTGGTGATACGGGGTGGGCAGCTGCTGACCGATGTCGAAGTCGGCTTCGGTGAACTCGCCGGCGAAGTCGCCGGCCACCGCGATCGACGACAGGTGCGCCAGGGTGGCGTCGAGCCGCTTCGCCAGCTCGATCACGGCGCGGGTGCCCTCGACGTTGGCCGCCTGCTGCTCGGCCGCACCGGCGGTGATGTCGTAGATCGCCGCGCAGTGCAGCACGTGGTCGATGCTGCCGAGTTCGGCGATCACCGCGTCGGTCAACCCGAGGTGCTCCGCCGTCAGGTCACCGACCAGTGGCTTCACCCGCTCGCCCCAGCCGTCTTGAATGGCCAGCGCCTCGAAGCGGCCCAGCGACTCGCGGCGCACCAGCACCCACACCTGCGCGTCGGGTCTGGTCTGCAGCAGTCGGGACACCGCTCGCCGTCCAATGAATCCGGTACCGCCGGTAACGACATAGCGCATGCGGTCATCGTGGCCGGTCTGGGCGGCCCCGTCAACAGTGAGTTTTCACACTCGCCGGCCGATGCCCGGCATGTCGACCGCGTCAA
This sequence comes from uncultured Mycobacterium sp., assembly GCA_964397355.1. GTDB lineage: Bacteria > Actinomycetota > Actinomycetes > Mycobacteriales > Mycobacteriaceae > Mycobacterium. The sequence goes on from CAYNJD010000111.1 coordinate 5,017, forward strand.
AGGCCGTCGGGTTCACCGGCCGTGCGTATCAGCGCCCCGAGGTCAGAACGCGCGAATGCCGTCCCATTCCACCAGCTTCCAGCCGGAGGTCGGGCTGCCCTTGACGACCACCCGGCCGATGTTGGGCAGCGGGTGTTCGGTCATCAGGTCGTCGCGCGGATTTTTGACGTTCATCAGCGTCCACGCCATGATCGACGCCGCATGCGAGATCGCCACCGGCTTGGCGTCGCCGGAGTCGTAGATCTGCCGGACCGCGGCGCTGAACTCGTCGTTGAACTGGTTGCCGTCGATCGAGCCCGGTGTGGCTACGGCCCGGTCACCGTGAATCCAGGCCGTCGGGGCGAGCAGGTACGGCCCGTTGGCCATCTGCCGCGCCTCGTCTTCGAACCAGCCGGCGCTGATCTCGCGCAGGCCGGGCAGCACCTTGACCTCACGGCCGAGCTCGCGCGCCAGCGGTGCGGCGGTCTGCTGGCTGCGCGCCATCGAGGACGCGTAGACACCGTCGTAGTGGTTGCGGGAATACTCCTCGGCGACCTGCTGCGCCTGGGCACGGCCCTTCTCGGTCAGCCCCGGGCCGGGCACCGAGGTATCGAGGATCCCGGCGGCGTTGCTTTCCGATTCGGCGTGCCGGACCAGCGTCAGGGTGATGGTGCGCGGCTGCG
>CAYNJD010000111.1:5778-9705 GCA_964397355.1 uncultured Mycobacterium sp.
TTGCTTTCCGATTCGGCGTGCCGGACCAGCGTCAGGGTGATGGTGCGCGGCTGCGGTGTCCCCGAACATCCGCCGAGCGCCAAGGCCACGGCGAGCGCAGCCGCCAACATTGCGAACACGGTCCCGGTGCGATTCCAGGTGCGCTTCCCCATGGCGACAGCCTGCCGTGTCGACACCGCCGACGGGGTCGGTTCTGCTGAAATGGTGGGGGTTTATGCCCGCTGAGACCCGCTGCCGCCCTCCGACCGAAGGAGCGCCCATGGCCCTGGACCCGACTGCCGTCGGCGTGACCACCGATCCGGTGCTGTTCGAATGGACCGACCGCGACACCATGCTCTATGCGCTCGGCGTCGGCGCCGGCACGGCCGATCTGGCGTTCACCACCGAGAACAGCCATGACATCCCGCAGCAGGTGTTGCCCACCTACGCCGTCATCTGCTGCATGGGCTTCGCCGCCGCCGGCAAGATCGGCAGCTTCAACCCGGCATTGCTACTGCACGGCTCGCAAGAGGTGCGGCTGTTCGCGCCGCTGCCGGCCGCCGGAAGCCTGCAGGTGGTCGCCGAGGTGGCCGACATCCAGGACAAGGGGGAGGGCAAGAACGCCGTCGTGATGCTGCGGGCACGCGGCACCGACCCCACCACCTCCGAGCCGATCGCCGAGACGCTGACCACCATGGTGATCCGCAAAGCCGGTGGCTTCGGCGGGGTTCCGGGTCAGCGGCCGGTCGCCCCGCAGATACCGGAGACCGAGCCGGATACGCGCATCGCCTATGTGACCCGGGAGGAGCAGGCGCTGCTGTATCGGCTCTCCGGCGACCGCAACCCGCTGCACAGCGACCCGTGGTTCGCCACCACGCTGGCCGGCTTCCCGAGGCCGATCCTGCACGGGCTGTGCACCTACGGCTTCGCCGGCCGTGCGCTGGTCGCCGAGCTCGGCGGCGGTGACGCCGGCCGGGTCAGCGCGATCGCGGCGCGGTTCACCGACCCGGTGTTCCCGGGGGAGACGCTGACCACCTCGATCTGGCGCACCGAGCCGGGCAAGGCGGTGTTTCGCACCGAGGCCGCCGGTCCCGACGGCGCCGACCCGCGGGTGGTGCTCGACGACGGCGCGGCGGAATACCGGGGCTGAGGTTCGTCGCAGCGCCGGCAGGCCGGCTCAGGCCGGCGGGGGAGTGCCGCGCGACAGCAGGTTCGCGGCATTGCACACCAGCTCGGCCTGGCGGGAGTGACCGGCCGGCGGCATGCGCTCGGTGGGGCCGCTGATCGCCACCACGCCGATCGCCCGGCCGTCGACCTCGAAGACCGGCGCCGCGATGGTCATGGCGGGGGCGTTGACTTCGCTGCTGGCCGCGTACCCACGAGCGCGACACGCGTCGAGCAGCTCACGGAACGCCGGATCGGGCGGTTCGCCGAGCAGCTCGATCTGTCGTTCGCGGCTGACGAAGGGCAGCAGGATGCGACCGGTGGCGCTGTCACGCGCGGGGATGACGGCGCCGATGCGCGGCGCCATGCGCAGTGGCTGCTGACTCTCCGCCACTTGTGACACCACCAGCTGCGGGCCGGCCGGCTCGTTGAAGATCGCGGTTTCTCCGGTCTGCGCCGCCAGCTGTTCGAGTGCCCGCTGAATGGTGTGGCGCAGTTCGGATTTGGCACGCGAGCTGTGGGCGATGTTCACGATGCGCGGACTGGTCTCCCACCGGGTGGTCTGCCCCTCGCGCACCTGGATCCAGCCCTGCTCCGACAGCGTCACCAGCGCGCGCTGCACAGCGCTCTTGTCGATTTCCAGCATCCGCGCCAGGGCGGCGACTCCCACCGGCTGGTTGGCGGCCACCGCCTCGAAGACGACCAGCACACGTGCCGCGGTGGAGCTGCCCTTGACGGCCATCCGCCTCCTCGCTAATGTTAATTAATGATATGACTATATCATATAGTAACACACGGAGCAGTGATGGCACACATTGACGTCAGACCGTTGCGCGAGGATCTCCCGTTCGGGGTGCGGATCACCGGCGTCGGGTTGCAGGCATTAGAAGACCCGCAGGTCCGCGACCGGCTTCGCCGAATCTTCGACGAGCGCGGGATGATCCTGTTCGAGGAGATGGAGCCCGACGGCAGGCTGCAAGTAGAAGTCAGCAAGGTGTTCGGACCGCTCAAGGATCACCCGGTCTCCACCGTGCCCAGGGCGGAGGGCGCGCTGCATCCGGGCGTCATCGCGATCAGCCAGGCCGCCCGTGAGGGCAACATCGTGATGGTCGACGGTAAAGAGGTCACCTCGTGGCTGCCCTGGCATTTCGACCATTGCTACAACAACGAACTGAACCGGGCCGGCGTGCTGCGCTGCATCACCGGTGTCACCGAGGGCGGCGAGACGGGGTTCGCCGACGGCATCGACCTCTACAAACTCCTGGCGCCCGAACTGCGGGCGCGTATCGAGCAACGCAACATCCTCTACAGCCTGAATCTGCGCTTTCGCGACATGCGTTTCGGTCTGGCCGACGGATTCACCGAGATCCAGCCGCATGTGCGCCTGCAACAGACCATCGATTACGGAAAGAAGCTTCCGCGTGCGGTGCATCCCGCGGTCTGGACCCGCGACAGCGGTGAGAAGGTGCTGCACATCTCACCGTGGATGGCCGAGGGTATCGAGGGCGCCGAAACGCCCGAAGACGACCAGCTGCTCGAAGCGGTATGTCAGGACATGCTGGCCAAGATCAGGCCCTACTTCCACAAGTGGCGTCCGACCGACATGGTGATCTGGGACAACCTGCGCATGCTCCACTCGGTCACCGGCCACGATCCCGACGAACCGCGCGTCATGCACCGCACCACGATCCGAGGCGATTACGGTCTGGGCTTTTTCGAAGGCAACGCCCGTGGCGACAAGCTCCTGGAGATGACGGTCTGAGTATCCGCGTCGCCGGCCGCTAGGCGTCCTCTTTGGCCATCCGCAGCCCGGTGGCCAGGCCGTCCACCCAGATCGACACCATCAGCTCCACCACCGGCGGGTGGTTCGACGGCATGAACATCTTGGTGAGCTTGCCGACGCGGGCGTGGGCCAGCTTCTGAAAGTCGCGGTCATCCAGCTCCGGAAACTCCAGGTACTCACTGCCGATCGCCGCGCTCTCGGCGGCCGTATACGCGTCCATGGCCACATCCGATCACCGCACCGGTGCGTGACGGAAGGGACGGAAGTCCCCAGCCGCGCGTTCAGCGGCCGGGCAGCCGTTCGGCCAGCCGCGCGGTGAACTCGGCCACCCGGGCCGGGCTGTCCAGTGCGAACCGGGCGGCGGTGGCGCGGTCGCCGTCGTCGGTGTGGCGCACCACGATTCCCACACCGGACAGCTCGGCCACCGCGTCGAACGCGTCCTCGTCGGTGATGTCGTCACCGAGGAACAGCGGCGTCACCGGGTCCAGCCGATCCAGCAGCCAGCGCAGCGTACGGCCCTTGTCCCAGTCGAGCTCCGGGCGCAACTCGATCACCTCACGGCCGGTCGTCACGCGCAGACCGGAGCGCCGGCCGGCGTCACGCACCGCCGCCGTGGCCTCACCGACCCGGTCGCGGGCGGCATTGCGGTAGTGCACCGCGACGGCGAATCGCTTGTGTTCCACCGTAACTCCCGGTATCGACCCGAGCTGCTCGCGCAGCGACGCTGCCGCGCCCGCCAGAATCGGCACCGCGTCGGCGGCGGCGTCGTTCTGGTGATGCGCGCCGTCGGGGCCGGTCAGCTCGAAGCCGTGACTGCCCGCGTACCAGATGCCGTCCAAGCCGACCCGCGCCCGCACGTCGGCCAGGTCACGGCCGGACAGCACCGCGACCGGACACCGGCCGGCCAACGCCGCCAACGCCTGCACCGCGCCGGCGACCGGGCGGGCGGCGTCGGGATCGTCGACGATGTCCGACAGCGTGCCGTCGAAGTCGAAGAACAC
>CAYNJD010000112.1:0-9699 GCA_964397355.1 uncultured Mycobacterium sp.
TTGATGCGGCGGCCCCAGCTTCACCTCTCCTCCGTCGAGCCTCGCTGAACCGCCGGGCTGATGCGGCGGCCCCAGCTTCACCTCTCCTCCGTCGAGCCTCGCTGAACCGCCGGGCTGATGCGGCGGCCCCAGCTTCACCTCTCCTCCGTCGAGCCTCGCTGAACCGCCGGTGATCAGCCCGGTAGCGCCGGTCTCATAACGGATCGCCACCCCCAGGTCCTCGGCACGCCTGAGCAACAAGTCGATCACCATCTTGGCACCCTGGGTGTCACCGGGCACCGGCACCTTGTGGCCGCGCGGCGCCGGAACCGCCCGGTTCAGGAACGGCCACACCTTCTCATTGCCGGTGTACATCAACCCCTCGGTATTGGGCTGAATCACCGCCTTCTCCGGGTAATAACTGCGCTCGAACGCAACTCCGAGATCTTCCAGCCAGTTGAAGTGCTCAACACTGCCCTCGCAGTAGGCCCGAATCTTGTCGTGCTCGGGCTCCCGCGACACCGCAACCAGATACTTATACATCTCCTCCGGCGAATCCGGATGCCCCGTCGCCTGCTGCACCGCGGTACCACCACCCAGATAAAAATGCCCACCGGCCATCGCCGTGGTACCGCCCGCCTCGGCCGCCCGCTCCAGCACCACAACCCGCGCCCCGGCGGCCGCCGCACTGACCGCCGCACAACCACCGGCGATACCAAAACCGATCACCACCACATCGACATCATCGGACCAGTCCGTAACGTCTGCTGCCGCAACGGTATCGGGAATCTCGGTACTCATCGAATACTCCTGTCGGGTCAGTCGCCGGTCAGCATGGAATGCAGCTCCTCGATGGACCAGGGCGACGTGCTCTTGTGATCGCGGTAGCCCAGCACCGCGGGGATGGGGCGGTCGAATCGGCCGACGAAGCCGCCGGACGCCAGGAACACCGACCCGCTCACGCCGCTCGCCAGGTCACTGGCCAGGTAGGCATATAGCGGGGCCACGTAGCCGGCGGGCGCCGGATCCAGCGATGCCGCCATGGTGAACTCGTCCAGCAGGCCCCGGGCGTGCAGGTCGCGGATGTGTTGCTCGTAGTCGGCGCCGGTGGACAGCCGGGTCTTCGCGCCCGGACAGACGACGTTGGCCCGCACGCCGTGCTCGGCGAGTTCGGCGGCCACCGCCAGTGTCAGGCTGTTGACCGCCCCTTTGCCGGCGGGGTATCCGGTGCCGCCGTAATCGCCCAGGAATGCCACCGAACCGCTGTTGATGATCGAGCCCCGGCGCTGCTCGACCATGACCGCAGCGGCGGCCCGGCAGGTGTGGAAGACCGTGCCGAGGTGGGTGTCGAGCAGGTCGTGGAACTCCGCGCCGGAGATCGACAGGATCGACGAGCCGGCGGGCTCGGCGACGCCGGCGCAGTTGACCAACACCTCGAGGCCGCCGTACTCGTCCCGGCAGGCTCGCACCAGCGCGGCCGCGGTCGCCTCGCTGTTGGCGGATCCGGCCACGCCGACCGCGCGCCCGCCCGCAGCGGTGATGGCCTCGACGGTGCCGTTCACCGCGTCGCGGTCGCGGCCGTTGACCACCACCCCGGCGCCGCACGCCGCCAGCAGTTCGGCTACCGCCCGCCCGATGCCGCGGCTGCCGCCGACCACGACGGCGCCGCGCGAGGCCAGCAATGTCGCTGCGTTCACCGATCGGTCACACCGCCGGAGTGCGTGCGCAGTGCGCTGTCGACGTTGGCCTTCTTGTCTTCGGCCTTGCCGGCGGCGGCGGCCTTGCGGCGCTTGGCCACCACGACGTCGACCGCACCGTTGAGCGCCGACCCCAGCGGGAACCCCAGATAGTGGGTCACGAAGACCGCCATCTCCTTGAGCTCGTTCTCGGTGAGCTCCCCGTTGAGCAGTGCGGCATTGATCTGGATCTCGGCCAAGTCGCGGTTGCCGACCGCCGTCACCGCCGTCAGCGTCATGATCCGTTTGTCGCGCATCGACAATCCCGGCCGGGTCCAGATGCTGCCGAACAGGTGATCGACGGTCAGGTCGAAGTAGGGGTCGCCCTCGATGTTGGGCATCTCCCAGCCGTAGACCTCATTCATCTTCTCCAGCCCGGTGCGGCGGTGTTCGTCCATCAGATCTCTCCTAATCCTTGGAGTGCGGCACACCCAGGCCGGCGGCGAGCTCGGCGAGTGCAACCTGTGCGAGCGGAAGGTCGACGCCGGAGGCCTGCCCCAGTCCCAGTGCGAGACTCAGATCCTTCTCCCCGAGTCCGCGGGTATGGCTGAGCGGTTGATACAGGAAATCTTCCGGCTGCAGTGGGGCGGTGGTGTCGCGGAACATGACCGCACCGGGTCCGCCGGTCAGCGCGTCGGTATGGCGCACCACCCGACCCAACGCCTGCAGATCCAAGCCGGCCGCCTCGGCCAGTTTCATCGCTTCACCGGCAGCGGCGTAGGCGGTGAACGTCAACATGTTGCGCGCCAGCTTCATTCGGGTACCGGCGCCGGGATCCCCGGCGTGGATGACCAGTGACGCCCACTGCTTGAACGCCGGCTTGATCTGCTCGTAGACAGCGCGTTCTGCCCCGACCATGGTCGCCAGCTGGCCCTTGTCGGCGGCACCGGCGCCACCGCTGACCGGTGCGTCGACGATGTGGATACGCTGCGGCTTGAGCTCTTCGGCGAGCTCCGCGGCGGTGGTGTCGGCGATCGTCGAATGGATCGCGATGACGGTGCCCGGCTTGGCGTTGGCCGCCAGCTCGGCGACCACCTCGCGGACTTGGGCGTCATCGAGCACCGTGACGCTGATGATGTCGGCGGACGCGGCAACGTCGGCGACGCTGTCGGCGGGGCCGGCACCGGCCTCCACCAGCGGCGTCATCGCGTCACTTCGCAGATCGAATACCGTTACGCCGCCGGGCCAGTCGAGGAGACGCTTGGCCATCGGCGCACCCATGTTTCCGAGCCCGATGTATCCGAGCCGAATGTCGCTGTGGCTCATGACCGGATGATCTGTCCGCCGTCGACGTTGAAGATCTGCCCGGTGATCCACGACGCGGAATCCGACAGCAGGAACAGGCACATCGGAACCAGATCCTCCGGGGTGCCCATCCGCGCCAGCGGCAGCGTCTGCACCATCTGCGCCACGATGGCCTGCGGGGTGGTGGTCCGGTTGGCCTCGGTGTCGATCGGGCCGGGAGCGATGGCGTTGATCCGGATGTTGCGCCAGCCCAGCTCGCGGGAGAGCTGCTGGGTCAGGCCGTTGATACCGACCTTGGCCAGCCCGTAGAAGTTCGCGTAGACCCAGGCCGCGGTGGAGGACTGGTTGACGATCGCACCGCCACCGCGCTTGGCCATGTGCTCGTAGACCGCCCGGGTGCAGATCAGCGCACCGTCGAGGTTCACCCGCATGAACTTCTCGTAGTAGTCCCAGGGCACGGTGAGCAGGCCGTCGAGCTTCATGCCCCCGAAGATCGCCGCGTTGTTGACCAGGTAGTCGATTCCGCCGAACTCGGCCACCGCCGCCTCAGCCATGGCCTGCGCCGACTCCGGGTCGGAGACGTCGACTTTCACCGCGATCGCCTTGCCGCCGTCGGCGACGATCTGCTTGGCCACACTCTGCGCGCCGTCGACGTTGATGTCGGCGACCACCACCGCGGCGCCGTCACCGGCCAGCGCCGCCGCGTAGGCCTGGCCGATCCCGCCGCCGGAGCCGGTGACGATCGCCACCTTGCCGTCGAATTGCCCCATCTGCCTCTTTCTCCTTGCTGATCGTCAGTTTGCTGCCGTCGCGATGGCTTTGATTTCCAGATACTCCTCGAACCCGGCAACACCCATCTCCCGGCCGTTGCCGGACTGCTTGTACCCGCCGAACGGCATGTCCGCGGAGTACCAGACCCCGCCGTTGACGTTGACGGTGCCGGCCCGCAGCCGGGCCGCCACCCCCGCCGCCCGGTCGGCGTCGGCGCCGTAGACGGTTGCCGAGAGCCCGTACGGCGAGTCGTTGGCGATACGCACCGCGTCGTCGTCGCCGTCGTGGGCGATCACGGTGAGCACCGGGCCGAAGATCTCCTCACGGGCCACCCGCGCGGCGTTGGTCAGCCCGGCGATCACGGTGGGTTCGATGAAGAAACCGGCGGGCTGGTCGGCCGGCCGGCCGCCGCCGCACGCGAAGCTGCCGCCCTCGGTCAGCGCCAGGTCCAGGTAGCCCTGCACCCGGTCACGCTGGCGCGCCGAGATCACCGGGCCGCAGACGGTCCCGGGCTTGGTGGGGTCGCCGGGTTTGATCCCGCCCATGGTGCCGGCCGCGATGGCGACCGCCTCGTCGTAGCGCGCCCGGGGCACCAGCAGCCGGGTGGTGATGGCGCAACCCTGTCCGGCGTGCAGGCAGACCGAGAACGCCGCGACCGAGCAGGCCGCGGCCAGGTCGGCGTCATCGAGGACCACGAAGGCGGACTTGCCGCCCAGCTCCAAGAAGACCTTCTTGATGGTGGCGGCCGCATCCGCCATCACGCTGCGCCCGGTAGCCGTCGAGCCGGTGAACGAAACCATGTCCACCCGAGGGTCTTTCGCGAGCATGGCACCCAGCGCGTGATCGGTGGACGTGACGATGTTGATCACGCCGGGCGGAATGTCGGTGTGCTCGGCGATCAACTCCCCGATCACCGCGGCGACCCACGGGGTGTCGGGCGCGGGTTTGAGTACGACGGTATTGCCGGCGGCGAGCGCCGGGCCCAGCTTGGCCAGGTTGATCTGGTTCGGGAAGTTCCACGGGGTGATGGCGCCGACGACACCGACCGCCTCCCGCACCACGGAACGCCGGGTGGGGATGCCCAGCGGGCTGGCCTGTCCCAGATCCTGTGTCCACTCATAGCTTTCGGCGGTGTCTGCGGCGAACCCGAGGTCTTCGATCGGGCCCTCCAACTGGGCGCCGCCGGTGAGCATCCGGGGCGCACCCACCTCGGCCATGGTCAGTTCCCGTAGTTCCTCGACATGCTCACGCAGCGCGTCGCGAAGCTGGCGCACGCAGCGCACCCGCAACGCGGTGTTGGTCGACCAGTCGGTCTGGTCGAAGGCCCGGCGCGCCGCGTCGATGGCGGCGTCCATGTCGCCGGCGTCGGCGTTGGCCGCTTCGCCGAGCACCTCCTCGGTGGCCGGGTTGACGGTGGCGAAGCCGCCGGCCCCTCCCGAGGTCAGCTTTCCGTCGATGAGCAGGCGGCTCACGCCGTCGGCCAGTAGCGCCATCTGTCACTCCCGCAGCTTGGTTCCGGTACCCGAAATTCAGAAAATGGACACTTGTCCGTTATCGCTGGGTGGAACCCTAGCCTCAGAATCGCCGATCCCGCAACCCGGCCGGGCTTAAACCGCTATTTCCCAGCGGACTTGCCTAACCAAACCGACTTCAGCTACGTTGGACAAGTGTCCAGCGAATCGGTGGCGGCAGTCACATCGACGAATGGCGCCCCGGCCGGGTCAGCGGGAACCCCGCCCGTCCCGGGGACCCGCAACCGTCGTCAGGAGGAAACCTTCCGCAAGGTGCTGACCGCCGGCGTCGAGATGTTGCGCGAGAAGTCCTACGCGGACCTGACGGTGCGCGCCGTGGCCGCCCGGGCCAAGGTCGCACCGGCGACCGCCTACACCTACTTCTCGTCGAAGAACCACCTGATCGCGGAGGTGTACCTGGACATGGTGCGGCAGGTCCCCTATTTCACCGACGTCAACGAGCCGATGCCGAATCGGGTCAACCAGGCGCTGCGGCACCTGGCGCTGGTGGTGGCCGACGAGCCCGAGGTGGCGGCGGCCTGCACCACAGCACTGCTCAGCGGCGGCGGTGACCCGGCGGTCCGCACGGTGCGCGACCGGATCGGCGCGGAGATCCACCGCCGCATCACCTCGGCGATCGGGCCGGGCGCCGACCCGCAGCAGGTCTCGGCGCTGGAGATGACGTTCTTCGGCGCGCTGGTCAACGCCGGCAGCGGCGCCTTCACCTACCACCAGATCACCGACCGGCTGGCCTACGTGGTCAGCCTGATCCTCGAATCGGGAGCATCGAGATGAGCCTGCAGGCCCCAACCTCCGAGACCTCCGGGACTTCCGGTCCACCGGTCCTCAACCCGTACGACTACGACTTCCACGAGGACCCGTTCCCCTACTACCGGCGGCTGCGCGACGAGGCCCCGGTGTATCACAACGAAGAGCTGGACTTCTGGGCCATCTCGCGGCACCAGGATGTGCTGCACGGGTTCCGCGACAGCGACGCACTGTCGAACCGCGACGGGGTTTCGCTGGACCCGGTCTCCCGCGGCCCGCACGCCCAGCTGGTGATGTCTTTCCTGGCGATGGACGACCCGCAGCACCTGCGGCTGCGCACGCTGGTGTCCAAGGGCTTCACCCCGCGCCGGATCCGCGAGCTCGAACCGCAGGTGGTGCGGCTGGCACGCCAGCATCTGGACACCGCGATCCAGCCCGGCTCCGACGGCACCTGTTCGCTCGACTTCATCAACGACTTCGCCGGCAAACTGCCGATGGACGTCATCTCCGAGCTGATGGGTGTCCCCGAAGCCGACCGGGCGCGCATCCGCGAGCTGGCCGACGGGGTGTTGCACCGCGAGGACGGCGTGACCGATGTCCCGCAGTCGGCGATCCAGGCGTCGGTGGATCTGATGACCTACTACAACGAGATGATCGCCGACTTCAAGAAGAACCCGGCCGACAACTTGACCTCGGCGCTGCTGCAGACCGAAGTCGACGGGGACCGGCTCGGCGACTCCGAGATCCTGGCGTTCTTGTTCTTGATGGTGATCGCCGGCAACGAGACCACCACCAAGCTGCTGGGCAGCTCCATCTACTGGGGACACCGCAACCGCGACCAGCTGACACCGTTGTTCGCCGACCACTCCCGGATCCCGCTGTGGGTGGAGGAGACACTGCGCTACGACACGCCCAGCCAGATTCTGGCGCGCACCGCCGCGCAGGACTACACGTTGCACGACACCACCATTCCGGCCGGCGCGGTGGTGCTGCTGCTGCCCGGCTCGGGAAACCGCGACGAACGGATATTCGACGACCCCGACGAATTCCGGATCGGGCGCGACATCGGCTCCAAGCTGCTGAGCTTCGGCAGCGGTGCCCACTTCTGCCTCGGCGCACACCTGGCCCGGATGGAAGCCCGGGTCGCACTGAGTGAACTGTTCAGCCGGATCAGCGACTACCAGGTCGATGAAGCCAATGCGGTACGGGTGCATTCATCCAACGTGCGCGGCTTCGCCGAACTCCCGATCACCATCAAGGAGGCCTAAGTGCCACGTTTCGATCCGCCCCCGGCCCGCCGGCCCGCCATCGTGGCGGGCGCGTCCTCGGGAATCGGCGCCGCCACGGCAGAAGAGTTGGCGCGCCGCGGTTTTCCGGTCGCACTCGGCGCCCGGCGCACCGAGCGACTCAGCGAGCTGGTCGACAAGATCCGGGCCGACGGCGGCGAGGCCGTCGCGTTCCCGCTCGATGTCACCGATGTCGACTCGGTGAAAACATTTGTGGCCCAGAGTATCGACGCGATCGGTGAGATCGAGTTGCTGGTGTCCGGCGCCGGCGACATGAACCCGGGGCGTATCCACGAGATGAGCACCGAGGCGTTCAACGACCAGATCCAGGTGCATCTGATCGGCGCCAACCGGCTGGCCACCGCGGTGCTGCCGGACATGGTGGCCCGCCGGCGTGGCGACGTGATCTTCGTCGGCTCCGACGTCGCGTTGCAGCAGCGGCCGCACATGGGCGCCTACGGCGCCGCGAAGGCGGCACTGGTCGCGATGGTGAACAACCTGCGCATGGAGCTGGAAGGCACCGGGGTGCGCGCGTCGATCGTGCATCCCGGTCCCACCCGCACCGAAATGGGCTGGCAGCTCTCCGCCGAGCAGGTCGGACCGATGCTCCAGGATTGGGCCAAGTGGGGCCAGGCCCGGCACAGTTACTTCCTGCGGCCGCAGGATCTGGCCCGCGCCATCGCCTTCGTCGCGGAGACACCGCGTGGCTCGCACGTCGTCAACATGGAATTGCAGCCCGAGGCGCCGCTGCTCGACACCGCCTCAGACCGTCAGCACCTGCAGCTGGGTGAGGAAGGAATGCCTACATGAGCGTCACAACTGAGGTCCCCCGGGTCTCCGGCGGGCAGGCCGAGCACGGCCACCTCGAAGAGTTCCGCACCGACCCGATCGCCTTGATGCAGCGGGTGCGCGACGAGTGCGGCGACGTCGGCTGGTTCGACCTGGCCGGCCGAAAGGTGGTGCTGCTGACCGGCGCCGAAGCCAACGAGTTCTTCTTCCGCTCCACCGACGACGAACTCGACCAGGCCGCTGCCTACCCGTTCATGACCCCGATCTTCGGCAACGGCGTGGTGTTCGACGCCCCGCCGGAACGGCGCGCGGAGATGTTGCACAACACCGCACTTCGCGGCGACCACATGAAGCGGCACGCCAGCACCATCGAGCACGAGGTGCGCCAGATGATCGCCGGGTGGGGCGACGAAGGTGAGATCGACCTTTTGGAGTTCTTCGCCGAGCTGACCATCTACACCTCGACGGCCTGCCTGATCGGGCAGAAGTTCCGCGAGGAACTCGACCACCGGTTCGCCGAGTTGTACTACGAACTGGAACGCGGCACCGACCCGCTGTGCTACGTCGACCCGTACCTGCCGATCGAGAGCTTCCAGCGCCGTGACGCGGCCCGCGTCAAGCTGGTCGAGCTGGTGCAGGGCATCATGAACGGCCGAATCGCCAATCCGGAGACCGACAAACGGCGCCGCGACATGATCGACGTCATGGTGTCGATCCCCGACGAGGACGGCAACCCGCGGTTCTCCGCCGACGAGATCACCGGCATCATCATCTCGATCATGTTCGCCGGGCACCACACCAGCTCGGGAACGTCCGCGTGGACGATGATCGAGCTGCTGCGCCATCCGGAGGCCCGCGCCGCGGTCATCAAAGAACTCGACGAGCTCTACGCCGACGGTGGCGAGGTGAGCTTCCATGCGCTGCGTCAGATCCCGAACCTGGAGAACGTGCTCAAGGAGACGCTGCGGCTGCACCCCCCGCTGATCATCCTGATGCGGATGGCCAGAGGCGAGTTCGAGGTCTGCGGCTATCCGATCCACGAGGGCGACATGGTGGCCGCTTCGCCGGCGGTCTCCAACCGGATACCCGAATCCTTCCCCGATCCTGACGAATTCGTGCCGGAACGCTACAACGAGCCGCGCGAGGAAGACGTCATCCACCGCTGGACCTGGATACCGTTCGGAGCCGGCCGGCACCGCTGCGTCGGCGCGGCGTTCGCCACCATGCAGATCAAGGCGATCTTCTCGGTCCTGCTGCGCGAGTACGAGTTCGAGATGTCACAGCCGCCGGAGACCTACCGTAACGACCACTCCAAGATGGTGGTGCAGCTGGCCCGGCCGGCCAAGGTGCGCTACCGGCGGCGCAGCGCGTAGGGAGGTCGTCAGCCATGGCCTATCAAGTCAAAGTCGACCTGGACCTGTGCCAGGGCCACGCCATGTGCGAGCTGGAGGCGCCGGACTACTTCCGGGTGCCCAAGCGCGGCAAGGTCGAGATCCTGAACGACGAACCGCCGGAGTCCGACCGTCGCCAGATCGAAGAGGCCGTACGGGCTTGTCCCACCAGAGCGTTGTCCATTCACGAGAAAGAGGATTGAAACATGCCCGCCTTCCCCCG
>CAYNJD010000113.1:0-9676 GCA_964397355.1 uncultured Mycobacterium sp.
TAGGCCGCGCCGAGGTGAAAGTCGCTCCAGCAGTGGCCGTTCTCGCCGTGCTCGATCACCAGCGGCGGGGCGATCGGATTGCGCAGCCCGATCACCGCATTGCCCCACGCCAGCGGTCGCCCGTCGACGACGTAGCGCATACCGGGCGAGTCGCTGAGAATCCCCCCGCGCAGCCGCTCGGTCGCCTGCTTCAGCTGCGCGGTCACCGCTGCGATGGTGGCGTCATCGGCTTCGGTGCGGATGGTGGCGTCGATCAGCTCGCGCACCGCCTGTGTCAGCGGACCGTACCGCTGCAACAGCCGCGCGCTCTCGTCGGCGCTGATCGTCGGCACGTTCGAGCCCGCTCCGAAATCCACCACAGCTGTTCTCCTCAATCTCCGAAGACCTTGCGCGCCACCACTTTCGCACGCCGCGTCACCCGCAGGTAGTTGTCCAGGAACTCACCGCCGTCACCGCCGGGCCAGCCGGCCGCCACCGCCACCGCGTTGAGCGCGCGTCCCGGCCCGGGCAACTGATCGGTGGGTTTGCCGCGAACCAGCACCAGCGCGTTGCGGGCGCGGGTCGCGGTCAGCCACGCCTGCCGCAGCCGGTCCACCTCGTCTTCCTCCAGCAGCCCGGCGGCGGCGATGGCGTCCAGCGTCTCCAGCGTGGAGGTGTTGTGCAGCGCCGGGACCCGGTGGGCATGGCGCAGCTGCAGCAGCTGCACGGTCCACTCGATGTCGGCCAGGCCGCCCCTACCCAGCTTGGTGTGGGTGTTGGGGTCCGCGCCCCGGGGCAGCCGCTCGGCGTCCACCCGCGCCTTGACGCGGCGAATCTCGCGTACCGCGTCGCCGGACACCCCGCCGGCCGGATATCGGGTCTCGTCGGCCATCAGCAGGAACCGGCGGCCCAGTTCCGCGTCACCGGCGACCCAGTGCGCCCGCAGCAGCGCCTGGATCTCCCACGGCTGCGCCCATTGGGCGTAGTAGGCCGCGTACGAGGCCAGGGTGCGCACCGGCGGGCCGTTGCGGCCCTCGGGGCGCAGGTTGATGTCGACCTGTAGTGGCGGGTCGACGCTGGCGGTACCCAGTAGCGCCCGGACCTGCTCGGCGATCGACGTCGCCCAGCGCACCGCGTCGGTGTCGCTCACGCCGTCGACCGCTTCGCAGACGAACATCACGTCGGCGTCCGAGCCGTAGCCGAGCTCGCGACCGCCGAGCCGGCCCATGGCGATCACCGCGATCCGCGCCGGGGCCGGCCGGGTGTCGTCGTCGGGCAGGTTGACCCGGATGATGGCGTCCAGGCTGGCCTGCAGCACCGCCACCCACACCGCGGTCAGCGCCGCGCAGACCTCGCGGACGTCGAGCATGCCGAGCAGGTCCGCCGAGGCGATCCGGGCCAGTTCGTAACGCCGCAGGCTGCGGGCGGCGGCGATCGCGCGCACCGGGTCCGCGTAGCGGCCGGCGGAGGCGATCAGCGCCCGCGCCACCGATTCCGGATCGGCGTCGAGCAGTTTCGGCCCGGTCGGGCCGTCGCCGTAGGACTGGATGACATCCGGTGCCCGCATCAACAGTTCCGGGACGTAGGCGGAGGTGCCCAGCACCCGCATCAGCCGTTTGGCGACGGCGCTGCTGTCCCGCAAGGTGCTCAGATACCAGCGTTGGGTGGCGATCGCCTCGCTGAGCCGCCGGTAGGACAGCAGCCCCCCATCGGGGTTGGGTGTATCCGAGAGCCAGTACAGCAGCTTGGGCAACAGCACCGTCTGCACCCGACCGCGGCGGCCGCTCTGGTTGGTCAGCGCGGCCAGATGGGTCAGGGCGTTCTGCGGCGCCTCGTAACCGAGCGCGGCCAGCTGCCGTTCGGCGGCACCGGGTGTCAGGCCGCCGGCCAGCTCCAGCCCCGCCGGGCCGACCGCCTCCAGCAGCGGCTGGTAGAACAGCTTGGCGTGCAGCCGCGACACCCGCAGGTTCTGGGCCTTGAGCTCCTCGCGCAGCACCCCCAATGCGTCGTGGCGGGCGTCGGGCCGGACGTGGGCCGCGCGGGCCAGCCAGCGCAACGCCTCGTCGTCGTCGGGTGGCGGCAGCATGTGGGTGCGTTTGAGCCGCTGCAGCTGCAGCCGGTGCTCGAGCAGCCGCAGGAACTCGTACGACGCGGTCAGGGTGGCCGAGTCCTCGCGGCCGATGTAGCCGCCGGCGCCCAGGGCGGCCAGGGCGTCGACGGTGGATGCCACGTGCAACGACTCGTCGCCGCGGCCGTGCACCAGCTGCAGCAGTTGCACCGCGAACTCCACGTCGCGTAACCCCCCGGCGCCCAGCTTGATCTCGCGGGCCCGGATCTCGGCGGGCACCAGCTGCTCCACCCGGCGGCGCATCGCCTGCACGTCGGCGACGAAATCCTCACGCTCGCAGGCGGTCCACACCATGGGCAGCAGCGCGTCGACATAGGCCCGGCCCAATTCGGGATCACCGGCCGCCGGGCGGGCCTTGAGCAGCGCCTGAAATTCCCAGGTCTTGGCCCACCGCTGGTAATAGGCGACGTGCGACTCCAGCGTCCGCACCAGTGCACCCTGGCGTCCCTCCGGCCGCAGGTTGGCGTCCACCTCGAAGAACGCCTCGCCGGCCACCCGCATCAGCTCACCGGCCACCCGGCTGCTCACCGCGTCGGCGTCCTCGGCGACGAAGATCACGTCGACGTCGCTGACGTAATTCAGTTCCCGCGCACCGCATTTGCCCATCGCGATCACGGCCAGCCGCGGCGGGGCGTCCCGGCCGCACACCGTGTGTTCGGCCACCTGCAGCGCGGCAGCCAGTGCCGCGTCGGCCAGGTCGGCCAGGTGCGCCCCCACCGCCACGAAGGGCAGTCCCGGCTGCGGCTCCACCGTCGGCGCCAGATCCAGCGCGGCCAGCACCATCAGCCGGTCGCGGTACAGCGCCCGCAACCGCTCGACGTAGCCGCCCTCGGTCGTCTCGGCGACGCAGTCGGCGAACATCGCTCGCAACTCGTCGGCCGACGGCAACGTGAGCGAATAGTCTTCGGAATCCGCCGGGCTGGCCAACAGCTTCCACGAGTCCGGACGGGCGATCAGGTGATCCCCCAGCGCCAGCGAGGATCCCAGCACACCGAACAGCCGCGCCCGCAGGCCGCGGTCGGCCATCAGCGCCGCGCTCAACTCATCCCAGTCGATTCCGGGCGCCTCGGCCAGCCTGACCAGGGTGCGCAACGCGACGTCGGCGTCGGGCGCGCGCGACAGCGCCCAGAGCACGTCGACGTTCGGTTGGGTGTAGGAGCTGTACCAACCCAGCTGGGTCAGGTCCGCCGCGGCGTACCGGTCCACCAATCCCAGCCGCCCGACGCTGGGCAGCTTGCGGCGCTGCGCTCCGGGATAGGCCATGAGGCGTCCGGGGCTAGAGCGCCAGGTAGTTCTGCAGCTCGTAGGGCGTCACGTGGCTGCGGTAGTTCGCCCACTCCTGCCGCTTGTTACGCAGGAAGAAGTCGAAAACCTGCTCCCCCAACGCTTCTGCGACCAGCTCGGAGTTCTCCATCTCGCTCAGCGCACGCTCCAGGGTGCCGGGCAGCTCACGGTAGCCCATCGCCCGGCGTTCCTCTTGCGTCAACGCCCACACGTTGTCCTCGGCCTCCGGACCGAGCTCGTAGCCCTTCTCCACCCCGCGCAGGCCGGCGGCCAGCAGCACCGCGAACGTCAGGTAGGGGTTGCACGCCGAGTCCGGGCTGCGCACCTCGACGCGCCGCGACGACGTCTTGTGCGGGCTGTACATCGGCACCCGCACCAGCGCCGACCGGTTGGACGCGCCCCAGGACGCCGCGGTGGGCGCCTCCCCACCGTGGATCAGCCGCTTGTAGGAGTTCACCCACTGATTGGTGACGGCGCTGATCTCGTTGGCGTGCTCCAGGATTCCGGCGATGAACGACTTGGCGGTGTCGGACAGCTGCAGCGGGTCATCCGGGCTGTGGAAGGCGTTGACCTCCCCCTCGAACAGGCTCATGTGGGTGTGCATGGCCGAGCCCGGGTACTCCCGGAACGGCTTGGGCATGAACGACGCCCGCACCCCCTCTTTGAGCGCGATCTCTTTGATCAGGTAGCGGAAGGTCATCACGTTGTCGGCCATCGACAGCGCGTCGGCGTAGCGCAGGTCGATCTCCTGCTGGCCCGGCGCGTTCTCGTGGTGGCTGTACTCCACCGAGATGCCCATCGTCTCCAGGGCTTCGATCGCGTGCCGGCGGAAATTGGCGGCCGAGCCGTGGATCGCCTGGTCGAAGTACCCGGCATCGTCGGCCGGTACCGGTGACGACCCGTCGTAGGGGCCGGGCTCCAGCAGGAAGAACTCGATCTCGGGGTGCACGTAGCAGGCGAAGCCCAACTCGCCGGCTTTGGCCAGCTGCCGGCGCAGCACATGCCGCGACGACGCCCAGGCCGGGGAGCCGTCGGGCATGGTGATGTCGCAGAACATCCGGGCCGAGTACTGCCGGCCGGCATCCGAGGTCCACGGCAGCAGCTGGAACGTCGACGGGTCGGGGTGGGCGACCATGTCGGATTCGAAGACCCGGGCGAAGCCCTCGATCGCCGAACCGTCGAAGCCGACACCCTCCTCGAAGGCGCCCTCGAGTTCAGCGGGCGCGATCGCGACCGACTTCAGATACCCGAGGACGTCGGTGAACCAGAGCCGGACGAAACGGATGTCGCGTTCCTCCAGCGTGCGGAGCACAAACTCCTTCTGACGGTCCATACCGCGAAGCGTATCAGCGCTCAGCACTTCGCATCGGTTGGCGGCAACGTGCCGTCGACCAGGTAACGCGTGGCGTGGCCGTCGACGCATTCATTGCCCTGGAACACCACGGTGTGCTGGGTTCCGTTGAACGTCAGCAGGCCGCCGTGCAGCTGTTTGGCCAGATCCACCCCGGCCTGATACGGGGTGGCCGGGTCACGGGTGGTGGACACCACCATGGTCGGCGGCAGGTCGGGCACCGAGATGACGTGCGGCTGGGTGGTCGGCGGCACCGGCCAGAACGCGCAGGTGCCCAGCGGCGCGTGGCCGGTGAACTTTCCGTAGCTCATGAACGGGGCCAGCTCACGCGAGCGGCGGTCCTCGTCGATCACCGCAGCGCGGTCGGTGACCGGTGGCTGGTCGACGCAGTTGACCGCCACCCGGGCATCGGTGGCATTGGTGTAGTGGCCTTGGGCGTCGCGGCGCATGTACAGGTCGGCCAGTCCGAGCATGATGTCGCCGCGTCCGTCGACCAGATCCGACAGGCCGTCATTGAGGTGGGTCCAGAACGTCGGCGAGTACAGCGCCATGATCGTCCCGACGATGGCGTCGCTGTAGCTCAGCCCGCGCGGGTCCTTGGTCCTGGCGGGCTTGTCGACCAGCGGGTCGACCAGGCTGTGGTAGACGTCGACGGCCTTGGCCGGATCAGTGCCCAACGGGCAATCCTCGTCTTTGGCGCAGTCCTCGGCGAAGTCGTCGAACGCCCCCTGGAACGCCTGCGCCTGCCGCAGGTCCTCCTCGATGGGGTTGGCGTTGGGGTCCACCGCGCCGTCGAGGATCATCGCGCGGACGTTCTGCGGATAGGCCTCGGCGTAGGCCGCCCCGATCCGGGTGCCGTAGGAGTAGCCCAGGTAGGTCAGCTTGTCGTCGCCCAGCCCGGCGCGAATCGCGTCGAGGTCGCGCGCGACGTTGACGGTGCCGACGTTGGCCAGGAACTCCTTGCCGGTCTTCTCCAGGCAGCGCTCGACGTATTCCTTGGTCTCGTTCTCGATGCGCTCCACGCCCTCGGGGCTGTAGTCGACCTGGTTCAGCGCACGCAGCCGGTCGTTCTCCTTGTCGGAGTTGCACCACACCGCCGGGCGGCTCGACGCCACCCCGCGCGGGTCGAACCCGACCAGGTCGAAGCGCTCCCGGATCTTGCGGGGCAACGTGCTGACCAGACCCACCGCGGTTTCGATGCCCGACTCCCCCGGCCCGCCCGGGTTGATCACCAGCGAGCCGATCTTGTCCCTGGTGGCCGGGAACCGGATCATGGCCAGCCGGGCGACGTCGCCCTGCAGGTTGGAATAGTCGACCGGCACCGCGATGAACCCGCACTGGGCGTCGTCGGGCACCTTGACGTTGGTGTCGGAGGTGAAGCGGCACTTGTCCCACTGGACCGGCTGCCCGACCCGCGGCGCGGCCACCACCGCGTGTCCCGGCGTCATCCGGGTGCAACTGCCCACCGTGAGAGCCACCACCGCGATCGCCAGGCAGGTCAGGGTGCGGCGCGCGATCCTGTCGCGGCGGGTCGGCGGGCTCATGACACCACATGCTGCCATGCACAGCTGCGCACATCCCGACAGCGGGGCGCTCAGCGCGTGGCGTCGAGCAGTTCGGCCATCCCCAGGTCGAAGTCGTCGGCCAGCTCCCACAGGTCCGGCAGCAGCTCGGGGCAGCTGATCAAACCGACGTTGAGCCGGCCGTTCAACGACATCACGGTCACGTTCAGCCCGGAACCGTGAAAGACCGGCCCCAGCGGGTACATAGCGGCGATCTCGCAGCCCAGGTAGTACAGCGGCACCTGCGGGCCCGGGACGTTGGAAATCACCAGGTTGTGCACCGGGCGCGCCGAGGTCAGCCGGGTCCGGGCGTACAGCCGCATCGCGACGCCGAATACCGCCGGCGCGGCGAACTGCGACCAGTCCTGCAGCAGTGTCGCCCCGATCGCCGAGCTGTGTTCCTTGGCCGCCGAATTGGCCTCGGCGATGGCCTTGAGCCGCTCCACCGGGTCGGCGATCTGCGTTTCCAGCCGGGAGAACATCCCCGACACCTGGTTGCGGCCCGGACGGTCGGACTTGCCGTGCACCGAGACCGGCACCATGGCCACCAGCGACGACTCCGGCAGCTCGCCGCGGTCGGCCAGGAACTGCCGCAGCACCCCCGACACCAGCGCCATCACCACGTCGTTGACCTTGACGCCGAAGTGGTCCTTGACCTTCTTGATGTCCTCCAGATCCAGCTGGGCGTAGGCGATGTTGCGGTGGCCGCTCACCTTGGCGTTGAACGCGGTCTGCGGCGCGGCGAACGGCGCGGCCATCGTCTCACCGGTACGCAACCGCTGCACCGTCTTGGCCACCGACGACATCGTGCGCGGCAGCACGTTGACCAGGTGCAGCGGCCGGCTCGCGAACCGGGCCAGGCCGCCCGCCACAATCGCCAGTTCGCTGGCGTCGCCGGAGCCGTCCACCGGGTCCGGCCGTGGCGCGTCGACCTCGGTGCTGCACATCTGCGACATCATGTTCGCGCCGGTGACCCCGTCGACGCCGGCGTGGTGCATCTTGGTCAGCACCGCGATCCGGCCGCCGTCACGAGCGTCGGTCCCCTCCAGCCCCTCGATCACCCAGGACTCCCACAGCGGCCGGGTGCGGTCCAACGGCAGCGAGGCGATATGTCCGGCGATCTCGGACAGTTCCATCCGCCCGCCCGGCGGCGGCAGCCCGATGCGGTGCAGGTGGCGGTCGATGTTGAAGTCGCGGTCTTCGACCCAGACCGGGTGGTCGAGGTTGAGTGGGCTGTCGGCGAGCTTCTCCCGCAACTGCGGCATCGCGGTGATGCGCTGCGCCAGCTCGTCGCGCATCCGCTCGAAGGTGTAGCCGCCGGGCATCGAGGCGGTGTCCAGTTCCAGGATCGAGCAGACGTGCAACGGTTGTTGCGGAGTCTCCAGATATAGGAAACTGGCGTCGAGTCCGCTGAGCCACTGCATGGCGCTGATCGTATGACGGTGCGGTGACGGGAGTGCGGATGTGAGGAAATCCACTCCACCTGGTGGTTCAGCAGCACAGCCGCAGGTGGCACACTGGTCATGTCAGACGACCCGGGGACCCGGCCAAGGGCTTCGAGGATCGACCCGACCATTTCGAGGGACAACGATGTCTGAGCACGTTTATGGCGCTGCGCCCGATTTGAAACCCGGCCCCGTCCGGGTGGCCCCGCAGACCCGCGTTCATCACCTGCAGCAGCTCAAGGGCGAAGGCCGCAAATGGGCGATGCTGACGGCCTACGACTACTCCACCGCCCGGATCTTCGACGACGCCGGCATTCCGGTGCTGCTGGTCGGCGACTCGGCGGCCAATGTGGTCTACGGCTACGACAGCACGGTGCCGATCTCGATCGACGAGCTGATCCCGCTGGTGCGCGCGGTGGTGCGAGGCGCCCCGCACGCGCTGGTGGTCGCCGACCTGCCGTTCGGCTCCTATGAAGGCGGTCCGGCGGCGGCGCTGGCCACCGCCACCCGGTTCATGAAGGAGGGCGGCGCGCACGCGGTCAAGCTGGAGGGCGGTGAGCGGGTGGCCGACCAGATCGCGACGCTGACCGCGGCCGGCATCCCGGTCATGGCGCACATCGGGTTCACCCCGCAAAGCGTCAACACGCTGGGCGGTTTCCGGGTGCAGGGTCGCGGCGACGCCGCCGAGCAGACCATTGCCGATGCGATCGCCGTGGCCGAAGCCGGCGCGTTCGCGGTGGTGATGGAGATGGTGCCCGCCGAACTGGCCACCCAGATCACCGGCAAGCTGACCGTTCCGACCGTCGGGATCGGCGCCGGCCCCAACTGCGACGCCCAGGTGCTGGTGTGGCAGGACATGGCCGGGCTGACCAGCGGCAAGACCGCCCGGTTCGTCAAGCGCTTCGGCGATGTGGGCGCTGAATTGCACCGCGCGGCAACGCAGTACGCCGACGAGGTGGCGGCGGGGACTTTCCCGGCCGAGCAGCACTGCTTCTAAACGGCGCCCGGTGTGACACGCTGGGCGTATGGCCGGTGACAACGGCGCGGCCGACCCGATTCGTCGTGCGATCGCCGAACAGGTAGATCGGCTGCGGCAGATCGAGCCCGCGGTGCGGGCCGATGCCGACGACGCGGTGCACCAGATGCGGGTGGCCATTCGCCGGATCCGCAGCCTGCTGCGCGCCGCGCCCCACGCTGTCGCCGACAGCAGCGAGATCAATGGCGAGCTGCGCTGGCTGGCCGGGGTGCTCGGCACCGCCCGGGATGCCGAGGTGCTCGCGCAGCGCTACCGCCGGGCGCTGAACAAGTTGGCGCCGTCGCTGGTGCGGGGCCTGGTGGTGGAGCGACTGGTGGACGGTGGCGTGCAGCGCTACCGGGCCGGGTGGGCCGAATCAGTGGCCGCGTTGGACTCACCCCGCTACCGCAGCCTGCTCGCTCGGCTCGATGCGCTGTCGGCCACGCCCACCGACGGTCGGCCCGACGGCTCCCCCGACACCGACATCGACACTGTTCACGCCGCCTACCGGCGGGTGCGCAAGGCGGCCAAGGCCACCCGGGTCGGCGGTACCGGCCGCGACGACGCGGCGCCGCACCGGATCCGAAAGGCCGCCAAACGGCTGCGCTACACCGCGGCGGCGATGGGGGCTTCCTCGATCGAGGAGCAGGCGAAGGCGATCCAGACCCTGCTCGGCGAGCACCAGGACAGCGTCGTCAGCCGCGCGCATCTGCTGGCCGAGGCCGCCGCGGCCGAAGCGGCCGGTGAGGACACCTTCACCTACGGGTTGCTCTACCAGCAGGAACGCGACATCGGCCACGGCTGCCGAGCCCGGCTCGATCAGGCGCTCGATGAGCTCGCCGAGTCGATGGCGACACTGTCGGGCGGACGAGCTGGCCTGTAAGCCGGATTCTGTTCCGCACCTGTCGGTGC
>CAYNJD010000114.1:0-9663 GCA_964397355.1 uncultured Mycobacterium sp.
CCATGGCGGCGCCCAGTTCGTTGTTCTGGGCGATGGTGGCCAGCCGGTCGTGGGCGGTCTCGGTCAGCGGGGACTCCCGCGGGTAGAGGAAGTAGGCGTAGCCGCGTTCCCGGCTGCGACCCACCCGGCCCCGCAACTGGTGCAGTTGGGACAGCCCGAAGGTGTCGGCACGCTCCACGATCAGGGTGTTGGCGTTGGAGATGTCCAGGCCGGTCTCGATGATGGTGGTGCACACCAGGATGTCGTACTCCCGGTTCCAGAAGCCGGCCACGGTGGTCTCCAGCAGCTCCTCGGGCATCTGCCCGTGCGCGACGACGACGCGCGCCTCGGGCACCAGCGCGCGCACCCGGGCGGCCGCGGCGTCGATGGAGCTGACCCGGTTGTGCACGTAGAACACCTGGCCGTCGCGCAGCAGTTCCCGGCGCAACGCGGCGGCGACCTGCTTGTCGTCCTGCGGCCCGACGTAGGTCAGCACCGGGTAGCGGTCTTCGGGCGGGGTCAGGATCGTCGACATCTCCCGGATGCCGGCCAGGCTCATCTCCAAGGTGCGCGGGATCGGGGTGGCGCTCATGGTGAGCACGTCGACGTGGGTGCGCAGCGCCTTGATGTGCTCCTTGTGCTCGACGCCGAAGCGCTGCTCCTCGTCGACGATCACCAGACCGAGGTTCTTCCATGCCACGCCGGTCTGCAGCAGCCGGTGGGTGCCGATCACCACGTCGACGGTGCCGTCGGCCAACCCGTCGATGGTGGCCTTGGACTCGGCCGGGTCGGTGAACCGCGACAGGCCCTTGACGGTGACCGGGAACCCGGCCATCCGGGTGGCGAACGTCTGCAGGTGCTGGTCGGCCAGCAATGTGGTGGGCACCAGCACCGCGACCTGCCTGCCGTCCTGAACGGCTTTGAACGCCGCCCGCACCGCGATCTCGGTCTTGCCGTAGCCGACGTCGCCGCAGATCACCCGGTCCATCGGCACCGGTTTCTCCATGTCGGCCTTGACCTCGCTGATCGCGGTGAGCTGGTCGACGGTCTCGGTGAACCCGAACGCGTCCTCCATCTCGGCCTGCCACGGGGTGTCGGGGGCGAACGCATGGCCGGGCGCGGCCTGGCGTTTGGCGTAGAGCGCGACGAGTTCGTCGGCGATCTCCCGAACTGCTTTGCGCGCCTTGGTTTTCGTCTGGCTCCAGTCGCTGCCGCCGAGCCTGGAAAGCGCCGGGGCCTGCCCGCCGACGTAGCGCGACAGCTGATCCAGCGAGTCCATCGGCACATACAGCTTGTCGGTATTTTTACCGCCGCTGCCCCGTTTGCCCGACGCGTATTCCAGCACCAGGTATTCGCGGCGCGCCCCGCCCACGGTGCGCTCGGTCATCTCCACGAACTTGCCGATGCCGTGCTGGTCGTGCACCACCAGGTCGCCGGCGGTCAGCGCCAGCGGGTCGACGGCGTTGCGGCGCTTGGCCGCCAGCCGTTTGCCCTCCGGCCCGGTGACCCGGTTGCCGGTCAGGTCGGTCTCGGTGACGATGACCAGGTTCGCACCCGCGATCACCAGGCCCTCGTGCAGCGGGCCGGCCAGCACACCCACCACACCGGGTTTCGGTGCGCCGCCGGGCTCCAACAGTGTTGCGGCGGTGTCGGATTCAGCAAGTTGCTCCACCAGCCGCCGCGCCGTACCGACGCCGGGGGCCACGATCACGGCCGCGCCGCCGGTCGCGGTGTGCGCCCGCAGCATCGCGAAGATCTCGTCGATATCGCGCTGCCGGCCGCGCGCCGACGGTGACGGGCGCACCTCGAGTTCGATCGCCGACTCATCCGACAGCTGGCTCAGCGTCCACCACGGGTGCCCGGTCTCGAGGGCCGCCGCTTGCACCTCGGCGAGCTCGCGGAAACCCGAGCCGCCCAGCTGCTCGATGTCTATCGGCGCCTCCCCGCCGATCGCCGCGACCGACCAGGACGCCTCCAGGAATTCGCGGCCGGTCTTGATCAGATCGGCGGCGCGGGCCCGGACTTTCTCCGGATCGCAGATCAGCACCGGGGTGCCGGCGCCGAGCTGGTCGGTCAGCAGCACCTGCGGGCCGGGCCGCAGCACCGGCCCCAGGGCCTCCATACCGTCGACCGGGATGCCCTCGGCGAGCTTGGTCAGCATGTCGCCGACGGTGCCGGTGACGGTGTTGCCGGCCTCCGGCTGGTCGCGGGCCAGTTGCGCCGCCCGGTCGCGGACGTCGTCGGTGAGCAGCAGCTCCCGGCAGGCCACCGCCACCACGGTGTCGGTCTCGATCTCGGGGATGGAGCGCTGGTCGGCGACCGAGAACGGCCGCATCTCGGTGATCTCGTCGCCCCAGAACTCGACGCGGACCGGGTGTTCGGCGGTCGGCGGGAAGACGTCGAGGATGCCGCCGCGCACCGCGAACTCACCGCGTTTGCCCACCAGGTCCACCCGGGTGTAGGCCAGCTCGACCAGCCTTGCGATCACGGTCTCGAAGGTTGTCTCGTCGCCGACGGCCAGCATGACCGGCTCGATGGCGTCCAGTTGCGGGGTCATCGGCTGCAGCAGTGAGCGGGCGGTCGTGACCACTACGCGCAGCGGCGGACCCAGCCGCGCGTCGTCGGGCCGGGCCAGCCGGCGCAGCAGCAGCATCCGGGCCCCGACGGTATCCACCCCGGGTGAGAGCCGCTCGTGGGGCAGTGTCTCCCACGACGGGAACAGCGCGACCGTGTCCCCGTAGGCCCCACGCAGTTCGGCGGTCAGGTCATCGGCCTCGTGGCCGGTGGCGGTGACCACCAGCAGCGGGCTGTGGCGGGCCAGCGCGGCGGCGGCGAACGGTCGCGCCGCGACCGGACCGACCAGCGTCAGCTCAGCGGGCCGGTCACCGGCGCGCTTGATGAGATCGGCGAAGGTCGGCGCGGTGAGAACGGATTCGACGAGCCCCGCGAGCGGGGTCTGGACAGTCGGGTGCCCCGGTGCGGTCATGATTTCGGCCATTCTATTCGTCGTTGTCGACGGCACCGAATCGGCGTTGCGACGCCGAGCGTGATCTCGCGGGCTCAAGCGAGGGATTCGACGGGTTGACCCGTAATCGTGGCAATCAGTTCGAAGTCCTTGTCGCGTGCCAGCACCACCAGTCCGGCCTTCTCCGCGGTTGCAGCGATCAGCAGATCGGGGATCGACGGCGCCCGGTGTTGCCTTTGATCGGCGAGCAGGAGTTGAACCTCCAGCGCCCGATCCTCGATGGCGGGTGTCAGGTACTCCAGCGGCATCAGCGACAGCGGCGGCGAGACGAACGCCGTGCGACCGCTTTCGCCGCTGCGGGCCGAGAAGCCGAGTTCGAGCCGGGTGATGGTGGACAGTCGTACCAGTCCACGACTGATCCGCTCACTCCACAGGCCAACGTCAGGCGTCTGGCCGAGTTGAAGCCGCGCGTACGCAGACTTGTCGATGAGCCAACTTGTCACCGCCATGCGGGTTGCATGACGGCGGGATCGGCCAAGTCGGCGAACGTCTCGGCCGAGCGTTTCCAGTCCTGCGCACTGACGGTCGGCGCGTCCGACGGCGTGACACCCTGCTCAAATCTGCGACGCAGGTACTCGTTGCGCGACAACCCCAGATTTGCCGCCTCGGCATCGACACGGTCGACGGCCTGCTGGGACAGGTCCCGAATCAGAATGTCAGGCACAATCAACCTCCAAACGGGTTTGATATCGCGATATCTTACCGCAGCTGGGCGTCGAGATCAGGTTCAGCAAGCCCGGAGCGACGCAGTCGGCGCCCCGTTATTCGTCGTGCAGCACCGGATCGGTCTCCAGGTGGGTCAGTCCGTTCCAGCACAGGTTGACCAGGTGGGCGGCCACCACTTCTTTCTTGGGTTCGCGCACGTCCAGCCACCACTGGGCCGTCATCGACACCGATCCGACCAGCGCCTGGGCGTACAGCGGCGCGGTCTCCGGGTCCAGGCCGCGCCGGGAGAAGTCACCGGCGAGGATCGACGACACCTGGCCGATCGCGTCGTTGAGCAGCGTGGAGTAGGTGCCGGAGCTGATCGAGGCGGGCGAATCGCGGATCAGGATGCGGAAGCCGTCGGTGTGCTCATCGACGTAGGTCAGCAGTGCCAGCGCGACCCGTTCGACCCGCAGCCGGGACTGGTTGTTGGTCGACTTGGTCAGCGACGTGGTGATGCCGTCCAGCAAAGCCGACATCTCCCGGTCGACCACCACGGCATACAGTCCCTCTTTGCCGCCGAAATGCTCGTAGACCACGGGCTTGGAGACGTTGGCCCGCAGCGCGATCTCCTCGACTGAAGTGCCCTCGTAGCCCCGCTCGGCGAACAGCGACCGGGCGACGTCGATGAGCTGGTGGCGGCGCTCGCTGCCGGTCATCCGTGCCCGCGGGGGCCTGCCATCCCTGTCCAGAGCAGCCACGATACCCAGGATATCCAGTTCGGTAGAGTCTCCTTGCAATCCATCCGTCGTGGTGTAATCGGCAGCACCTCTGATTTTGGTTCAGATAGTTCAGGTTCGAGTCCTGGCGACGGAGCTTCTCAGTCCGGATTTCCCCCACCTTTGCCGCGGGCGTGCGGAGAATGACACGCTAGACGGCGTGTCGAACGACAACCACGCCCACTCACACCACGATGCCGTCATCGTCTTGGCGGCCGGGGCCGGAACCCGGATGGTCTCCGACACCCCCAAGGTGCTGCATCGACTGGGTGGGCGCAGCATGCTGGCGCACTGCCTGCGCGCGGCCGCCGGGATCGGCCCCCGCCATCTGGTGGTGGTGGCAGGCCACGCCCACGAACGCATCGCCGGCCCGGTCGCCGAACTGGCGCAGGCACTGGACTGCCGCATCGACATCGCCCTGCAGGACCAGCAGCTGGGCACCGGGCACGCGGTGCTGTGCGGCCTGTCGGCTCTGCCGGACGACTTCACAGGCACCGTGGTGGTTACCTCCGGCGACATCCCGCTGCTGGACAGCGCCACCCTGCAGGCGCTGGTCGACAGCCACCGCAGCGCCCCGGCCGCGGTCACCGTGCTGACCACCACGCTGGCCGACCCCACCGGCTACGGCCGCATCCTGCACACCCAGGACGGTGAGATCACCGCCATCGTGGAACAGGCCGACGCCACCGACTCCCAGCGGGAGATCCGCGAGGTCAACGCCGGGGTGTACGCCTTCGACATCGCGCCGCTGCGCTCCGCGCTGGGCCGGCTGGGCTCGGACAACGCCCAGCACGAGCTCTACCTGACCGACGTGATCGGCATCGTCCGCGGCGACGGGCAGGTGGTGCACGCCCGCCACGTCGACGATGCCGCCTTGGTGGCCGGTGTCAACGACCGTGTGCAGCTGGCCGAACTGGCCGCCGAACTCAACCGCCGGCTGGTGGCCGCCCATCAGCGGGCCGGCGTCACCATCGTCGACCCCGCGACCACCTGGATCGATCTGGACGTGACCATCGGGCGCGACACCACGGTGGCGCCCGGGACCCAGCTGCTGGGGCGCACCCGGGTCGGTGCGCACTGCATGATCGGGCCGGACACCACCCTGACCGACGTCACCGTGGGCGACGGCGCATCGGTGATCCGCAGCCACGCCGCCTCGTCGTCGATCGGTGCCGGCGCGACCGTCGGGCCGTTCAGCTATCTGCGTCCCGGCACCGAGCTGGGTGCCGACGGCAAGCTGGGGGCGTTCGTGGAGACCAAGAACTCGCGCATCGGCACCGGCACCAAGGTGCCGCACCTGACCTACGTCGGCGACGCCGACATCGGCGAGCATTCCAACATCGGCGCATCCAGCGTGTTCGTCAACTACGACGGCCAGACCAAGCGGCGCACCACGGTCGGCTCGCACGTGCGCACCGGCTCGGACACCATGTTCGTCGCGCCGGTCAACATCGGCGACGGCGCCTACACCGGCGCCGGGACCGTGGTTCGCGACGACGTGCCGCCGGGTGCGCTGGCGGTCTCGGCCGGCCCGCAGCGCAACATCGAGAACTGGGTGCAGCGCAAGCGGCCCGGCACCGCGGCCGCCGAGGCCGCCGAGAAAGCCGCGCAGGCCCGCGAAGCGCCCGGCCGAGCACAACCGGATCCGTCATCGTGAGCCTGACCGCGTTGGGGCAGCCCGAGGCGCGATCACGCACCGGGCTACGTACCATAAGTCCGCAGTTAACTCGACCATCTTCCAAGATCTCCAACGGCGGGGGCAGCACGTGAGCCACGAGTGGACAGACAACCGCAAAAACCTGATGCTCTTCGCCGGTCGGGCACACCCCGAGCTGGCCGAGCAGGTCGCCAAGGAACTAGACGTGTCGGTCACCGCGCAGACCGCCCGCGACTTTGCCAACGGTGAGATCTTCGTGCGGTTCGACGAGTCGGTGCGCGGCTGCGACGCCTTCGTGCTGCAATCGCATCCGGCGCCGCTGAACAAGCACCTGATGGAACAGCTGATCATGATCGACGCGCTCAAGCGCGGCAGCGCCAAGCGGATCACCGCGATCCTGCCGTTCTACCCCTACGCCCGACAGGACAAGAAACATCGTGGCCGCGAACCGATCTCGGCCCGGCTGGTGGCCGACCTGCTCAAGACGGCCGGCGCCGACCGGATCGTGACCGTGGACCTGCACACCGACCAGATCCAGGGCTTCTTCGACGGCCCGGTCGACCACATGCGCGCCCAGCCGCTGCTGATCGGCTACCTCAAGGAGCACTACGGCAACTCCGACGTAGTGGTGGTCTCCCCCGACTCCGGCCGGGTCCGCATCGCCGAGAAGTGGGCGGACTCCCTCGGTGGCGTGCCGCTGGCCTTCATCCACAAAACCCGCGACCCGCTGGTGCCCAACCAGGTCAAGTCGAACCGTGTGGTCGGTGAGGTGGCCGGGAAGACCTGCGTGCTGATCGACGACATGATCGACACCGGCGGCACCATCGCCGCGGCGGTGAATCTGCTGCGCGAGGACGGCGCCCGCGATGTGATCATCGCGGCCACCCACGGCGTATTGAGCGAGCCGGCCGCCGAGCGCCTGGCGGCGTGCGGCGCCAGCGAGGTGATCGTCACCAACACCTTGCCGATCACCGAGGACAAGCGGTTCCCACAGTTGACGGTGCTGTCGATCGCCCCGCTGTTGGCCAGCACCATCCGGGCGGTGTTCGAAAACGGCTCGGTCACCACACTTTTCAACGGGGACGCCTGAATGACTGACGCAACCATCTACCACAACCCGCGCTGCTCCACCTCGCGCAAGACGCTGGAGCTGCTGCGCGACAACGGTATCGAGCCGACGATCGTGGAGTATCTGAAGACGCCACCGTCACGCTCGGAGCTGGCCGAGATGATCCGTGCCGCCGGGATCGGAGTGCGCGACGCGGTGCGCACCGGCGAGGCGGTGTACGCCGAACTGAACCTGGCTGACGCCTCCGACGACGAACTGCTCGACGCGATGGCCGCCAATCCCATCCTGATCCAGCGGCCGTTCGTCGTCACCGGCAACGGCACCCGGCTGGCCCGCCCGATTGACGCGGTCCGCGAGATCCTGTGACCCGCCGGGCGGCCCTGGCGTGCACCGCGGCGCTGGCGAGCATGGCGCTGACGGGCACGGTGAGTTGCGGCAGCAAAACGCCTGACTACCAATCGATCTGGTCCAACGGCACCACCACCACGACCACGACGGAACAGCAAGCCCCGGTGACGGTGGGGCGATACCTGGAAGATCAGGGGGTGGCCGCCGAAGCGGTGGCACCGAACGCCCTGACCGACCTGACCGTGTCGATCCCGACCCCGCCGGGCTGGACCAAGAAAGAGAGCCCGACGCTGCCGGACACCACCCGGGTCATCGGCAAGGGCGACAAGTTCCCCCGGGCGATCCTCAGCGTTGTCAAACTCACCGGAAACTTCGATTCGCGCGAGGCGATCAAGCACGGTGTGGTCGATGCCCAACTGTCGAAGAACTTCCGGCTGCTCGACGCCTCCAACGAGGACTACCAGGGCTTCCCCTCGTCGATGGTGCAGGGCACCCACGACATGGACGGCCAGCGCCTGCACAGCTGGTTCCGGATGGTGATCGCCACCGGTTCGGCACCGGCCGATCAGCGCTACCTGGTGCAGTTGTCGATCACCAGCCTCAACGATCAGGCTCCCAAGGAGGCCGCCGATGTCGAGGCGATCATGCACGGGTTCACCGTCGCCGCAAAGTGACCCGCCAACTGGCCCCGAACGGGTATCGCGGCTGCTAACGTGCACCGGGGGTCACCGAAAGGGAGTCGCGTCCATGCCCGTGAGTCTTCGCCGCCGGTTCGCACTGCGCCTGGGGTGCCTCGGCACAGCCGCCATCGCCACGTGCCTGTCGACACCGGCCGCGATGGCCGACCCGCCGCCCGGCTGCACCGCCGCCGATCTGGCCAACGTGGCCGCCGGCGTCGCCGCGTCGACCTCCGGCTACCTGTTCGCGCATCCCGACGTCAACGAGTTCTACACCGGCCTGCACGAGCGGCCCGACGCCGAGGTGCCCGACGCCATCCGCAGCTACTTCGACGGCAATCCGCAGGCCCACACCGACCTGCTGAATATCCGCCGGCCACTGGCCGACTTCCGCAGTCGCTGCGGACTGCCCGATACCGACCAGCCCCTGCTGGGCCAGTGATGGCGCGCCGGATCCGCGCCGCCGCGGCACTGGCGCTGATCGTGCTGCCGGGGACCGTCGTCATCACCCCGGCCGGCACCGCGGCAGCCGACGTGTGCGTCGGGGTGGGCCGGCGCTTTCATGTCAGCACCTGCACCGACCTGACCCCACCGCCGGCCTACTACGCGCCGCTGCCCGAGGATGTGCCGCCGCCACCACCGCCGCCGCCTCCCCCGCCATCGGTCTGTGTCGGCTACAACGGCCGCTTTGTCGACACCAACAACTGCCACTGAGCGCTTCCGCGATCACTAGGCTGTGAGCCATGAGCTCCTGGACCGCCGCCGATCTGCCCTCGTTCTCCGGACGCAGCGTCATCGTCACCGGCGCCAACAGCGGGCTGGGCGCCGTCACCGCGCGCGAGCTGGCCCGGGTGGGGGCCACTGTGACGCTGGCCGTCCGCGACACCGCCAAGGGCCAGGCCGCCGCGTCAGGCATGCCCGGGGAGGTGACGGTGCGCGCGCTGGATCTGGCGGACCTGTCCTCGGTACGGCGGTTCGCCGAGGAGACGCCGGACGTCGACGTGCTGATCAACAACGCCGGGATCATGGCGGTGCCGTACGCGACCACGGTCGACGGCTTCGAGAGTCAGATCGGCACCAACCATCTGGGCCATTTCGCGCTGACCAACCTGCTGCTGCCCAAGCTGACCGACCGGGTGGTCACGGTGTCGTCGTTCATGCACCGCATCGGTTATGTGAGCCTGAAGGATCTGAACTGGGAGTCGCGACGGTATCGGGCGTGGCTGGCCTACGGCCAGTCCAAACTGGCCAACCTGCTGTTCACCAGCGAACTGCAGCGCCGGCTGGTGGCGGCCGGCTCGCCGCTGCGCGCACTGGCCGCCCACCCCGGCTATTCGAACACCAACCTGCAGGGTCACACCGGCAACCGGGTCGGCGACGTGCTGATGCGCACCATCGGCAACGGCCTGTTGGCGACCAGCCCCGACTTCGGGGCGCGCCAGACGCTGTATGCGGCATCGCAGGAGCTGTCGGGCAACACCTAC
>CAYNJD010000115.1:0-9558 GCA_964397355.1 uncultured Mycobacterium sp.
GCCTCGGGCAGCGGCTTGACGATGTCCATGATCGTCGACATCTGCACCCCACCCCACTTGGCCACACCCGACCAGCCCTGAATGCAGAAGTGCTGAGTGATCTGTTCGTGGTACGGCAGGGCTTTGAGCTCGTCGAGGGAGAATGCCGTCGGGTGCTCGACCAGCCCGTAGACATGCAGCCGCCAGTCGGCGAAATCCCCGGCGAACAACTCCTTGTACTCGACGGTTTCCGGGTAGGTGCCGTTGTGCCAGAAGTGCGGCGAGATGTGTTCCTCGGTGAAGGCGCCCGGCTCGGGGTTGACGTACTCGAACAGCCGTTGCAGCGGGCCGATCAGGGCGTAGCCCACCCGCTGCACCACCCGCGGATGGCGGTAGGTGAACGGCGTGGCCCACACCCAGGCGACGGTTGTCAGCGCCATCGCCGCGGCGAAGACCCAGAAGCCGGCCAGCCCGGAGTCGTCACGGGCGGCGAACATGTGATTGAGGTTGCGCACCGCGTCGGTGGCGAACACCAGCGTGACGTGCACGCCGATGAACACCAGGAAGTAGACCATCACCAGGAAGTGCAGCGAGCGGGCCAGCTGGATGCTGAGCCGCCTACTGATATGGGTCAGTCGCATCGACACCGCGGGGCTCATCCCGAGCCCGGTGATCAACGCGGCCGGGGCCGCGATGAACACCGTGGTGAAATAGGCCAGCAGCTGCAGGCTGTTGTAGGCCACCCAGCCGTTGTCGTCGGGCCAGTTCAGCGACAGGTACTGGATGGCCACCGAGACCGCGTTCGGGAACACCTCCCAACTGGTCGGCACCAGATGCCGCCAGTGCCCGGTGGTGAACAGCAGCACGTAGAACACCGCGCCGTTGGCCAGCCACAGCACATCGGTGCCCAGGTGCCACCAGCGGGCCAGGCCGATGGCATGCCGGATGCCGGGCAGTCCGAGCTGGTCCGGGAGGCCCACCGAGTCCTGTTTGGCGGTCCACATCGGGTCTTTCGGAACGGGCCCGGCGATACGGAACCACTCGTCGGTGTCCGGGGTGGCGTTGCGGCTGAAATACAACCGCGGATGGTCGGCGAGGATCTGGATGCCGGACCGGATGATGAACGTCATCAGGAAGAGATTGAAGAAGTGCTGCCAGCCTGCCCAGGCGGGTATCCCGGCGGCGCTGCCCGGCGCGGTGACGGTACCGGGGTAGCGGTGGACGAAGTCGTCGACGGCCGGGAAGCCCACCAGATACTTGGTCACCGCAACCGCGCCGACCAGTGTCGCGAATCCGATCGGGATCAGCCACAGCAGATTGAGCCACTTGTCCCGTCCGACCCGCAGCCGCGGGGCGGTGGCCATCTTCTCGCCGAGACCACCTGCCCACGTCTCCTGGTTGACGACATCGTGGGCGGGTTTGAGCTCATCGCGGTGGTTCACCACCACTGTTCGACCGGCCCGGTGGTTGTCGTCAGCATGTGCCATGGCCCGATTCCTCGTCCGCGTCATCCCGCAATAAAAAGTATTAACATCCGGGATATTAACGGGCGTGCCTGCGAGTTGCATGGGCGTTCGGTGCCGTGTCGCTGAACGTATCGGACCCGAAACGCGATGCGGGGCCGGCCTCGGTGGCCGGCCCCGCATCGCGTTCGAGCGGGCGTCAGATCGTCTGATGGCGACCGAAGAACTTGTGGTCTTCGCTGTAGCCGCCGTGACCGCTGCCGATCTCCTTGTAGGTGGCGACGAACTCGATGCCCTTGAGCCACTTGACCAGCTTGTAGCCGTGCTGCAGTTCGTTACGCAGCCGCAGCGGCCGGCCATGCATGTAGGGCAGCGGCTCGTCGTTCATGTTGTAGGCGAGCATCGACATGTGGTGCCACATCTGGTCGACGGGGTGCGCGTTGTAGTAGATCCCACCGGTGGCGCCCAGCCCCATCGAATAGAACACCGCCCATTTCGCCTCGGGCAGCGGCTTGACGATGTCCATGATGGTCGACATCTGCACGCCGCCCCACTTGGCCACCCCGGACCAGGCCTGCACGCAGAAGTGCTGGGTGATCTGGTCGTGGTAGGGCAGTGCCTTGAGGTCTTCCAGGCTGAACTCCATCGGGTTCTCGACCAGGCCGTAGACCTTGAGCCGCCAGTCCTTGAAGTCGCCCGCCTCGAGTTCCTTGTACTCGACGGTCTCCGGCAGCCGGCCGTTGCGCCAGTGGAACGGCGAGATGTCGTCCTCGGTGAAGGTGCCGGGCTCGGGGTTGAGCTTCTCCAGCGAACGCTGGAACGGCCCGATCAGGGCGTAGCCGACCTTCTGCACCACACGCGGGTACTTCAGCGTCAGTGGCGTGGCCGCGATCCAGGCGACGGTGCACACCAGTGCCGCGACGCAGAAGACATAGAAGCCGACGGCACTGTGACAGCCGGGTTCGTTTCCTGCCACGCATCCGCGGGCGGCGAACATGTGGTTGAGGTTGTCGAAGGCGTCGGTGGCGAACACCATCGTGACGTGGATCAGGATGAACGCCAGGAAGTAGACCAACACCAAAAAGTGCAGCGACCGCGCGATCTGGATGTTGAGCCGCAGGTGCTTGCTGATCAGGCCGAGCCGCTGTGACAGCGCGGGTGACATCCCGAGCGCGGTGATCAGCGCGGCCGGGGCGGCGATGAAGACCGTGACGAAGTAGGAGATCAACTGGAGCGCGTTGTAGTTGGTCCAGGTGTGGTCGTCGGGCCAGTCCAGCGACATGTACTGGATCATCACCGAGCCGGCGTGCGGGATGATGTCCCAACTGGTCGGCACGATGCGACGCCACTGTCCGGTGGTGAACAGCAGCACGTAGAAGACCGCCCCGTTGAGCAGCCACAGCACGTCCAGGCCCAGGTGCCACCAGCGGGCCAGGCCGATCGAGTGGCGGAAGCCCGGCAACCCGAACTGCGGCGGCAGCGCGACGGTGTCCGCATTTGCGGTCCAGTACGGGTCGTCCGGCACCGGCGGGCCCACCCGCAGCCACTCGTCCTTGCCGGGTGTCGAGTTCCGGCTGAAGTACAGCCGCGGATGGTCGCAGAGGATCTGGATTCCGGACCGGATGATGAAGATCATCATGAACAGGTTGAAGAAGTGCGTCCAGCCGGCCCAGGCGGGCAGACCGCCCTCGACGTAGGACGACGGGCTGCTGCCCGGGTACTCGGCGATGAACTCCTCCACGCCGGGCATGTTGCGGATGCCCTTGCCGGCCGCGATCGCCGCGAGCAGCCCGACGAAGCCGATCGGAATGAGCCACAACAGGTTGAACCACTTGTCCCGGCCGATACGCAGGTGCGGTGCGACCGCCCGCCGGGAGAGGTCGAAACCGCCGCCGTACGTCTCGACATCGACGGTGTCGTCGTGATTCTTGTGAATCTCGGTGCGGTAACCCTGCTCCAGCTCCAGTTCGACGTCCACGACATCGGTGGAGTAGTTGACCTGGTGGGTAGTCTCTTCCGTCGCTGGTGAAGTGGCAGGACCCCGGGGGTCGAGCTGCCCTTCCGCGCCCTGTCCGTCGATCGTCGTCACGCCGTGACACTACCCCGGTGGGCCCCGCCACTTGTTTGCCTGACAGTAGATACACAGGGTTTCAGCAGGATGCACAGGTACCGCAGATGCGGATTTTGACGTACGGTCGCCGTCGCCGCTGCTTGACGAGGCCGTCGGGCGGGCGGCCTTTCGATCGGCACGATTTTTTCGGGGCGGGCTCCGGGGCGTTGCGCCGCCTCGGCATGCCGATTCGCTCAGGCGAATCGCGCGCTTCACTGACCGTTCACCTGAAGCGTCCATAATTCGGGGCCGAATCGGCGAACGCCAATTGCGCCATCGCCATCAGATCGCAATCTGCACGGCGGGCGATCACTGCGTGACACAGCTAGCATGCGCAGTGGAGAAACTTGTGACCAGGCAGGGGTAGATGACGACCAAAAAGGCACCGGAACGGCGCGGTAGCCGGACAGTGCGAACAGTGGGGGTTGGGGCGCACCGTGGCTGACGAACACCGGGGGCCCGGTTACGGCCTAGGGCTGTCGACGCGTACCCAGATGACCGGGTACCAGTTCCTGGCCCGGCGGACCGCGATGGCGTTGACCCGCTGGCAGGTTCGGATGGAAGTGGAGCCGGGCCGGCGGCAGGCGCTGGCGGTGGTCGCCTCGGTTTCGGCGGCGGCGGTCATTTGTCTTGGCGCGCTGTTGTGGTCATTTCTGAGCCCCTCGGGCCAGATGAACGAATCGCCCATTATCGCCGACCGTGATTCGGGGGCGCTGTATGTGCGAGTCGGCGACACCTTATATCCGGCGCTGAATTTGGCCTCCGCCCGACTGATTGCCGGACGTCCAGACAATCCGCACAAGGTGCGTTCCAGCCAGATCGCCGAGCAGCCGCACGGCCCGCTCGTCGGCATCCCGGGCGCGCCGTCGGACATTCTGCCGACCACGCCCTCGTCATCGTCGTGGTTGATCTGCGACACCGTCGCCAACGTGCAGGGCGTCGGGGCGCCGTCGCCGGTGACCGTGACGGTGATCGACGGCAGCCCGGACCTGAACTCCCGCCGCCGGGTGCTCGACGGCCCGGACGCGGTGGTGCTGCGCTACGGCGACGAGTCCTGGGTGGTCCGGCAGGGCCGTCGCTCGCTCATCGACGCCGCGGACCGCGCGGTGCTGCTGCCGCTGGGGCTGACTCCCGAACAGGTCGAGCATGCCCGGCCGATGAGCCAGGCGCTGTTCGACGCGTTGCCGGTGGGGCCGGAGCTTGCGGTGCCGTTCGTGCCGGACGCCGGTCGCCCGCCGGCCTTCCCCAATGCTCCCGGCCCGGTGGGGACCGTCTTCACCACCCCGCAATTGGCCGGGCCGCAACAGTATTCGGTGGTGCTGATGAACGGTGTGCAGACCGTGTCACCGGTGGTGGCGCGCATTCTGCAGAACGCCGGCGCTACCGCGGGCGGTGCGCCGGTGGTGGTGGCGCCGCCGGATCTGGCGAAGATGCCGGTGGTGACCGGACTTGACCTGTCGGCCTACCCGGACGGGCCGCTCAAGGTCGTCGACATGAAGGAGAACCCGTCCACCTGCTGGTGGTGGGAGCGCTCCAACGGTGACAGCCGGGCCCGGGTCCAGGTGGTGTCCGGCCCCACCATCCCGGTGTCGCAGAAGGAGATGAGCCGGGTGGTGTCGCTGGTCAAGACCAACAACGACAACATGCCGCAGGCCGACCGGGTCTACTTCGGGCCGGGCTACGGCAACTTCGTCGCGGTGACCGGCAACGACCCCGACGCCTCCACCCGGGAGTCGCTGTGGTGGCTGTCGGCGTCGGGCGCGCGATTCGGAGTACCCGGAGACGACGAGCGCAAGGCGCTGGGGCTGACCAGCGAACCCGCGCTGGCGCCCTCGGTGGCGTTGCGGTTGCTGGCCCACGGCCCGACGCTGTCGCGCCAGGACGCGCTGGTACGTCACGACACCCTGCCAACCGATATGAGCCCTGCAGAATTGGCGGTGCCCAAATGAAACGTGGATTCGCCCGGCCGACGCCGGAACGCGCTCCGGTGGTCAAGCCGGAAAACATCGTATTGCCCACGCCGCTGAGCGTGCCGCCGCCGGAAGGCAAGCCGTGGTGGCTGGTGGTGGTCGGCGTGCTGGTGGTGGGCCTGCTCGTCGGCATGGTCGCGATGACCGTGGCCAACGGCTCCCGGATGTTCCTGGGCGCCGGTGCCATCTTCCCGATCTTCATGATCGGCGGCATCGCCATGATGATGTTCGGCGGCCGCTTCGGCGGCGGCGCCCAGCAGTTGAGCCGGCCCAAGCTCGACGCGATGCGTGCCCAGTTCATGCTCATGCTGGACCGGCTGCGGGAATCGGCTGCGGAGTCCGCGGACAGCATGGACGCCAACTACCGCTGGTACCACCCGGCGCCGTCCACCCTGGCGGCCGCGGTGGGTTCGTCGCGGATGTGGGAGCGCCAGCCCAACGGCAAGGACCTCAACTTCGGGTTGGCCCGGGTCGGGGTGGGGATGACGCGGCCCGAGGTCACCTGGGGTGAACCGCAGAACATGCCGACCGACATCGAGCTCGAACCGGTGACCGGTAAGGCCCTGCAGGAGTTCGGGCGCTACCAGAGCGTGGTCTACAACCTGCCCAAGATGGTCTCGCTGCTGGTCGAGCCCTGGTATTCGCTGGTCGGCGACCGCGAGCACGTGCTCGGCCTGATGCGCGCGATCATCTGTCAGCTGGCCTTCTCGCACGGCCCCGACCACCTGCGCATGATCGTCGTCACTTCCGATGTGGAGCAATGGGATTGGGTGAAGTGGGTGCCGCACTTCGGGGACCCGCGTCGCCAGGACGCCGCCGGCAACGCGCGCATGGTCTACGGCTCGGTGCGGGACTTCGCCACCGAGCACGCCGACCTGTTCTCCGGGCGCGGCTCGTTCATGCCGCGCCACGCCAGCTCGTCGGCGGAGACGCCGACGCCGCACCACCTGATCGTCGTCGACGCCGTCGACCCGCAGTGGGAGTACGTCAACACCACCGAGGGCATCGACGGCGTGACATTCTTCGACGTGACCGGCGCCCCGGAGTGGCGGGGAGTCTCGCAGCGGGTGCTGCGCTTCGACGACAAGGGCATCATCAACGCGCTGCCGCGCGACCGTGACACCTGGATGGTCATCGACGACAACGAATGGTTCTTCGCGCTGGCCGACCAGGTCAGCCTGACCGACGCCGAGCAATTCGCGCAGCGGATGGCGCACTGGCGGCTGGCCGAGGCCTACGAGGAGATCGGTCAGCGGGTGACCCACCAGATCGGGGCCCGCGACATCCTGTCCTACTACGGCATCGAGGACGCCGGGCGCATCGACTTCAACGAGCTGTGGGCGGGCCGGCGGCAGGAGGGCACCCGAAACCGGCTGCGGGTGCCGTTCGGCAACCGCTCCGACAACGGTGAGCTGCTGTTCCTCGACATGAAGTCACTCGACGAGGGCGGCGACGGGCCGCACGGCGTCATGTCGGGCACCACCGGTTCGGGTAAGTCGACGCTGGTGCGCACGGTGATCGAGTCACTGCTGCTGGGCCACTCGCCCGACGAGCTGCAGTTCGTGCTCGCCGACCTCAAGGGTGGGTCGGCGGTCAAGCCGTTCGCCGGTGTCCCGCACGTGTCGCGCATCATCACCGACCTGGAAGACGACCAGGCACTGATGGAACGCTTCCTGGAAGCGATGTGGGGCGAGATCGCCCGCCGCAAGTCGATGTGTGACAGCGCCGGTGTCGACGGGGCCAAGGAGTACAACGAGATCCGGTCCCGGATGGCCGCACGCGGCGACCACAGCCTGCCGCCGCTGCCGATGCTGGTCGTGGTGATCGACGAGTTCTACGAGTGGTTCCGCATCATGCCGACCGCCGTGGAGGTGCTCGACTCGATCGGCCGGCAGGGCCGCGCCTACTGGGTTCACCTGATGATGGCGTCGCAGACCATCGAGAGCCGCGCCGAGAAGCTGATGGAGAACATGGGCTACCGGCTGGTGCTCAAGGCGCAGACCGCCGGGGCCGCGCAGGCGGCCGGTGTGCCCAACGCGGTGAACCTGCCGGCCAAGGCGGGCCTGGGTTACTTCCGCAAGAGCGGAGAGGAAGTCATCCGCTTCCAGGCCGAGTTCCTGTGGCGGGACTACCACCGCGGCGGCGTGCTCGACGACGAGCAGTTGCCGCAGGTGCACTCCATCGACTACATCCGCCCGCAGCTGTTCACCACCGCGTTCACCCCGCTGGAGGTGAGCGTGAGCGGCACCGAACTCGAGGCTGCCGAGGAGCCGGCGGCCATCACCGCCACACCGGCCGAGGAACCGATCGCCGAGGAAGAGGACTTCATCCGGACTCCCAAGGTCGGCACGGTGATCATCGACCAGCTGCGCCAGATCGACTTCGAGCCCTACCGGCTGTGGCAGCCGCCGCTGGATGTCCCGATGCCCATCGAGGAGCTGATCAACCGCTACCTGGGCCACCCGTGGCAACAGAACTACGGCACCCGGCGCGACCTGGTGTTCCCGATCGGGCTCATCGACCGGCCGTACAAGCACGACCAGCCGCCGTGGACGGTGGACACCTCCGGGCCGGGCGCCAACGTGCTCATCCTGGGCGCCGGCGGTGCCGGCAAGACGACGGCGCTGCAGACGCTGATCTGCTCGGCCGCGCTGACCCACACCCCCGAACAGGTGCAGTTCTACTGCCTGGCCTACAGCGGCACCTCCTTGACCACGGTGGCCGGGTTGCCGCACGTCGGTAGTGTCTGCGGTCCCACCGACCCCGACGGGGTGCGCCGCACCGTCGCCGAACTGCTGGCGTTGGTGCGGACCCGCAAGCGCAGCTTCCTGGAGAACGACGTCGCGTCGATGGACGTCTTCCGGCGGCGCAAGTTCGACGGAGCACCCGGCAACGTGCCCAACGACGGTTTCGGCGACGTCTACCTGGTGATCGACAACTACCGTGCGCTGTCGGAGGACAACGAGGTGCTCGTCGAGCAGGTCAACCAGATCATCAACCAGGGCCCCTCGTTCGGCGTGCACGTCGTGGTCACCGCCGACCGCGAATCCGAACTGCGCCCGCCGGTCCGCAGCGGCTT
This sequence comes from uncultured Mycobacterium sp., assembly GCA_964397355.1. Lineage (GTDB taxonomy): Bacteria > Actinomycetota > Actinomycetes > Mycobacteriales > Mycobacteriaceae > Mycobacterium. The sequence goes on from CAYNJD010000115.1 coordinate 8,602, forward strand.
CGGCTCCCGGGTCGAGCTGCGGCTGGCCGCGGTCGAGGACGCCAAGCTGGTGCGGTCGCGGTTCGCCAAGGACGTGCCGGTCAAGCCGGGCCGGGGCATGGTCGCGGTCAACTACGTGCGACTCGACAGCGACCCGCAGTCCGGTCTGCACACCCTGATCGCCCGGCCGGCGATGGCCGACAGCGATGAGCGGGTGTTCGAGTCCGACAGCGTCGGCGCCGCGGTCAGTCAGGTGGCGGTCGGCCGGGTGCGCCCGGTGCGGCGGCTGCCGGCGCGGTTCGGGCTGGACGAGGTGCGGGCCGTGGCGGCCAACGACCAGCGCGAGGGGGTGGGTGCCGGCGGTATCGCCTGGGCCATCTCCGAGCTCGACCTGCAGCCGGTCTATCTCAACTTCGCCGAGAACGGCCACCTGATGGTGACCGGGCGCCGCGAGTGCGGACGCACCACCACCCTGGCCACCATCATGAGCGAGATCGAGCGGGTGTATGCGCCCGGCGCGAGCACCGCGCCGGCGCCCGGCCCGAACGGCCGGCCGTCCGCGCAGGTGTGGCTGATCGACCCGCGCCGCCAGCTGCTGACCACGCTGGGCTCGGACTACGTGGAGAAGTTCGCCTACAACATGGATGGGGCGGTGGCCCTGATCAACGAGTTGGCCGCCACGCTGGCCAACCGCGAACCGCCGCCGGGCCTGTCGGCCGAGGAGCTGCTGTCGCGGACCTGGTGGAGCGGGCCGGAGATCTTCTTGATCATCGACGACATCCAGCAGTTCCCGCCCGGCTTCGACTCACCGTTCCAGAAGGCCGCCCCGTGGGTGACCCGCTCGGCGGACGTGGGTCTGCATGTGATCGCCACCCGCACCTTCGGCGGCTGGTCGTCGGCGGGCAGCGATCCGTTGCTGCGGGCCCTGCACCAGGCCAACGCGCCGCTGCTGGTGATGGACGCCGACCCCGACGAGGG
>CAYNJD010000116.1:0-9537 GCA_964397355.1 uncultured Mycobacterium sp.
GCACGCCTCGTCGAACGCGTCGACGAGATCGTGCTCGACCACTCGTTCCACCAGGTCGATAGCGAAGTGGCTGCCCACTACCGCGGCGGCGGCCAGGGCTTTGTTGGTCTCCACGGGAAGCCGCGAAAGCCTGCGGCTCACCGCCTCACGAACACCCTGCGGCAAGGTGCTCGGATCCCACACGCCGCCGCTTTCGTCCACATGCCGCAGCGCCTCGATCAGAAAGAACGGGTTGCCCCCGGTGACCGCCGCCAAGGCGCGGGCGAGCTCATCGTCGTCGTACCCGGCCTGGGTGACATAGGCGGTCACGTCTTCTTCATCGAGGCCACCGAGCGCAAGGCGGTGCGCGGTCCCGTCCCGGTGAAGATCGGCCAGCATCGCCGCCAGCGGATGGGAACGGTCGAGGTCGGTGCTGCGGTATGTCGCGATGACCTGCACGCGGGTGTGCTCACCGAAGCGCAGCAGGTGCCGCAGTAGCAGCAGCGTGGGTTTGGCCGCCCAGTGCAGGTCGTCGAGGATCAGCACGACGGGTGCGCTCGCGGCGACGAGCCCCAGCAGGGCGCCGACGGCGTCGAAAAGTGCGTAACGTTCGGTGTCCGGGTCGGAGCGGGGCGGCGCTGCCAGATCGGGCAGCACATCGGTGAGTCCGGGAACCAGCGTCAGTAGTGCTTCGATGCCGCGCAGTCCCCGCAACCGGCTGGTGCCGACGTACGGCACCAGCGAACGCAGCGCTTCGGCGAACGGTTGATAGGGCGCACCGAGATCCTCGTCGGAACGGCCGTATAACACCACGGCGCCTTGCTCGTAGGCGTGTCGCGACCATTCCGCGGCCAACCGTGTTTTGCCCACACCGGGTTCGCCGGCGATCAGCACCGCGTGCATGCCACCGCCGAGGGCGGTCTGCCACGCGGCGGCAAGTCGTTCCAGCTCGCGGCTGCGCCCCACGAACGGTCCGGGTTCATGCGGCGGTCCCAGCTTCGCCTCTCCTCCGTCGAGCCTCGCTGAACCGCCGGGGCCGGTCAGGACCGCGGGGAGGGCGGGCCGCTCGAACGGTTCATCGCCGGCCTGCTCGGGTCGCTCGCCCGTCTCCAGGCGGAGCTCGAAGACATGCTCCGGGCGCGGCAGGTTGCGGAGCCGGCGCATCCCGAGGTCCGCGAGCACCACGTCGTCGGGCAGTGAGTCGATGACGAGTTCGGCGGTCGCGCCCGAGCACAGGATCTGGCCGCCGACGGCCAGCGACCGCAGCCGGGCGGCCCGGTTGACCGCGCGACCGAAGTAGTCGCCGTCGCGCAGTTCCACCTCGCCGGTGTGCAATGCCACCCGGATGCGCATCGGCTCGCGCAGTGCCCACGGCTCGTGACCGATTGCGTCCTGCAGCTCCATGGCCGCAGCGGCCGCCGCCGAAGGTCGCTCGAAAACCGAGAACGTGGCATCGCCCTCGCCACGTGTCTTGATCAGCCGTCCGCCGCGGGACGTGACGATCTGTTCGGCGAGTTCGTCGTGGCGGGCCAACGCAACCGCCATCGCGCCGGAGTCGGCCTCCCAAGCGGCGGTCGATCCCTCGATGTCGGTGAGCAGGAAGGTGACGGCGCGCGTCACCGACGCGGGGTGCTGTGTCACCGGGTGATCCAGTGCAGCGTCCTGGGCGACGATCGCGGCCTCAAGACGCCGAAGTTCCGGACCGGGGTCGACCCCGAGCTCGTCGGCCAGCACCGTCCGCACCCGTTGATAGGCGCCCAGGGCCTCACCCTGCCGGCCGGCGCGGTAGAGAGCGAGCATCAGCTGGCCCCATCGTCTTTCCCGCAGCGGCGCGTCGCCCACGGCGGCCTCGAGCTCGCCGATGACCTCCGCGGCCCGGCCCGTCGCGAGCAGTGCATCGGCCCGATCCTCGACCAGCGCGGCATGACCCTCGATCCAGCGGGTCTTCTCGGACAGTCCCCGGCGGGAATCGGGCAACTCGGGGGTGCCGCGCCACAGGCTCAGCGCCTCCTCGAAACAGACCACGGCACGGGTGGTGTCGCCGGCCGCCGCGGCATCCCGTCCCGCGTTGGTGGCCAGCTTGTAACGCGGGGCATCGATTTCGGTCGTGTTGAGGATCCAGCCCATTCCCTCGGTGAGGACGAATCCGTCGCCCAACGCCCGACGCAGTGCGGAGATGTGGGTCTGCAGGGCCTTGGCGGCGGTGCGCGGCGGATCGTCGCCCCAGAGCAGATCGATCAGCGTTTCGGCCGCCACCACCGAACCGCCGTGCAGTCCGAGCATCGTGAGGATGGCGCGGGGCTTTGCGCCCGGGATCGTGACCGGGGCGCCTTCGTGCCGGACCTGGAGAGGGCCCAAAACCCCCAGCTCCACGCCTTGAATGGTAATCACGTCGTCATCGTCGGTGGGATGATTCAACGCACGGTCAAGATCGGGTAAAGCCGGTGCGCGGACTCAACCCCCCGATGAGCACGACGAAGCCGCCGGTAAAATCCGGCTCTTATGAGCGAGCGTGTTGAGCAGCTGGAATTTCAGGCCGAGGCCCGTCAGCTGCTGGATTTGATGGTCCATTCGGTCTACTCCAACAAGGACGCCTTCCTGCGGGAGCTCATCTCCAACGCTTCCGATGCGCTGGACAAGCTGCGGCTCGAGGCGTTCCGCAACAAAGACCTCGCCGTGGACACCTCTGACCTGCACATCGAGATCGACGTCGACAAGGCGGCCCGGACCCTGACCGTCCGCGACAACGGGATCGGCATGTCGCGCGACGAGGTGGTCGACCTGATCGGCACGCTGGCCAAGTCCGGCACCGCCGAGCTGCGCCAACAGCTCAGGGAAGCCAAAAACGCCGAGGCTTCCGAGGAACTGATCGGGCAGTTCGGCATCGGGTTCTACTCGGTGTTCATGGTCGCCGACCGAGTCGAGATGGTCACCCACAAGGCCGGCCAGAGCGAGGCCATCCGCTGGGAGTCCAGCGGCGACGGCACCTACACCATCGAAGCCGTCGAGCCGGGCGAGCAGGCTCAGCCGGGAACGTCGATCACCCTGCACCTCAAGCCCGAAGACGCCGAAGACGAGCTGCACGACTACACCGCGGAGTGGACGATCCGGGGTCTGGTCAAGAAGTACTCCGACTTCATCGCCTGGCCGATCCGGATGCAGGTCGAGCGCCGGACCCCGCCCGCCGAAGAGGGTGGGGAAGAGACGGTCACGCTGGAGACCGAGACACTGAACTCGATGAAGGCGCTGTGGGCCCGAACCAAAGACGAAGTCTCGCAAGAGGAATACAACGAGTTCTACAAGCACGTCGCGCACGCCTGGGACGATCCGCTCGAGGTCATCGCGATGAAGGCCGAAGGCACCTTCGAATACCAGGCGCTGCTGTTCATCCCCTCGCACGCCCCGTTCGACATGTTCAACCGCGACGCGCAGGTCGGGGTGCAGCTGTACGTCAAACGCGTGTTCATCATGGGCGACTGCGACCAGCTGATGCCGGAGTACCTGCGCTTCGTCAAGGGCGTCGTCGACGCAGCGGACATGTCGCTCAACGTCTCCCGCGAAATCCTGCAGCAGGACCGGCAGATCAACGCGATTCGCCGACGGCTGACCAAGAAGGTCTTGTCCACCATCAAGGAGCTGCAGGCGCAGCGGCCCGATGACTACCGCACCTTCTGGACCGAGTTCGGCCGCGTGGTCAAAGAGGGTCTGCTGTCCGACGTCGACAATCAGGAAACGCTGCTGCAGATCAGCTCATTCGCCTCGACGCACAGCGACTCCGAGCCGACCACCCTGGCCGAGTACGTCGAACGCATGAAGGACGGCCAGGAACAGATCTTCTACGCCACCGGTGAGTCCCGCCAGCAGCTGCTGAAATCGCCGCACCTGGAAGCATTCAAGGCCAAGGGGTATGAGGTGCTGCTGCTGACCGACCCGGTCGACGAGGTGTGGGTGAACACCGTCACCGAATTCGCGGGGAAGTCCCTGCAGTCAACGGCCAAGGGTGAGGTGGACTTGGACTCCGAGGAGGACAAGACCGCGCACGAAGCCGAACGCAAGGAGCAGGAGAAGGATTTCGCCGAGCTCATCGCCTGGCTGCAGCAGACGCTGACCGAACACGTCAAAGAGGTTCGGCTGTCCACCCGGCTGACCGAGTCGCCGGCCTGCCTGATCACCGACACCTTCGAGATGACCCCGGCGTTGGCACGCATCTACCGCGCCAACGGTCAAGAGGTTCCGGTCGGCAAGCGAATCCTCGAACTCAACCCGGTCCACCCGCTGGTCACCGGCCTGCGCCGGGCGCACAGCGAGCGCGGTGAGGATGCCGGGCTGGCCGAAACCGCGGAGTTGCTCTACGGCACCGCGCTGCTGGCCGAGGGCGGAGCGCTGGAGGATCCGGCGCGGTTCGCCGAACTGCTGGCGCATCGGCTGGCCAATACCATCTGAGCCCGGTACATCCCGGCCCGGGCTTAAGGCACCAGCACCACCTTGCCGACGTTTTCCCGCGCAGCCAGGATGCGGTGGGCCTCCGGGGCTTCGGCGAACGGCACCGCTGCGTGCACGACCGGTGCCGCGGTCCCGTCGGCCAGCACCTCGGACAGCGGGGTGATCCACGGCTCGAGGGTGCCGCGGTCGTCCCACAGCCGCAGCATGTTCAAACCGATGACGGCCTTGGACTGCTCCAGTTGGGTGAGCAGGTTGAAGCCGCGCAGCATCGCCAGTGCCTGCGGTGCCGCCCGGCGCAGCGACCGCTTCTCGCCTTGCTGCAGCGACGAAAGACCGTAGGCGACGAGCCGTCCACCGGGGCGCAACAGCTTGAACGACCGTCGCACCGAGGTGCCGCCGAGCGGGTCGAGCACGAGGTCGTAGGGCGGCAGACCCTCCCACCAGCCGTTGCGGCGGTAGTCGATGGCGCGGTCGATGCCCAGCGCGTCGAGTTGGCCGTGCTTGCCCGGTGATGCGGTGCCGTGCACGGTCGCCCCGGCGGCCTTGGCCAGCTGGATCGCCGCGATGCCCACGCCACCGGCGGCGGCGTGCACCAGCACCCGCTCACCGGCCCGCAGCGATCCGTAGCCGTGCAGTGCCGCCCACGCGGTCGCGTAGTTCACCGGGATCGCCGCACCCTGCTCGAAACTCATCGACGGCGGCAGCGTCACCGTGTCGGCGGCGTTGGCGTTGACGACCTCGGCGTAGCCGCCGAACCGGGTACCGGCCAGCACCCGTTCGCCGACACGGGCCCGATCCACTCCGTCGCCGACGGCCTCGATGGTGCCGGCCACCTCGTAGCCGACCACGCAGGGCAGTTTCGGCGCATCGGGATACAGTCCGACCCGGGCGAGGTGGTCGGCGAAGTTCACCCCCGCCGCGCACACCGTGATCCGCACCTGGCCGGCGGAAGGCGGCGGGGGATCGGGGCGATTCTGCACCTGCAGCACCGACGGCGGCCCGTGTTTGGTGATGACGACGACGCGCACGGGTTCCAGCCTATTGCCCTATTGCGCAACGGACCATAATCGTTGAGATGGACGTTTTCGATGAGCTCAACCGGTTGGTGGCCTTGTCGGGCGGCGGTGTCGGCGCGGCGGTTCGCGGCGTCTGCGCCCGGACGCTGGGCTTGCCACCGCTGCCGACCGAGCTGACTCCCGGCGCACCCGATGCCGATCCCGCGGTGGCCGAGTTCGCCGAACAGTTCAGCGTCGACGTCTCCATGATCACCGACTCGCAGCGCGACCGGTTGCGAGAAGCATTGGGAGACGGGATGTTGGACGCCGTCATCCAGATGTTCATCGGAGATTTCGGGCCGCGGGTACGGGCGGGCCTGGATGCGCTGGGTATGCCGCTCTCGTGGCCGGACCCGATCGACTGGGACCACTCGAGCCAGCCGGCCGACGCCCTGTTCAACGGTTTCATGCCCGCCGTTGCCCGGTTGCGATCACTGGACGCGGTGACCTCGGAAGTGGTGCGGCTGCGCGGGGCGGCCCAACACAATTGTCGGCTGTGTAAGTCGTTGCGGGAGACCACCGCCCTGGACGCCGGTGGATCCGAGTCGCTCTACGACGACATCGAGCGATTCGAAGAGTCGGAGTTGCTGAGTGAGCCGCAGCAGGCGGCGCTGCGCTACGTCGACGCACTGATCTGGACACCGGCGCACATCGACGCCGACATTGCCGCCGGAGTACGCCGGCACTTCACGCGCGATCAGGCCGTCGAGCTGACGCTGGACGTGATGCGTAACGCCGGCAACAAGATCGCGGTGTCACTGGGCGCCGACGCGCCGCGCGTGGCCGAGGGCACCGAGCGCTATCTGCTCGGCGCGGACGGCCAGACGGTGTTCGGCTGACTTCAGTGCGCGTGGCGGGCGAGGAAGCCCGAGATGGCGTCGGCGAAGACGTCGTTGCGGTCGCCGGCGACCATGTGGCCGGCGCCGGCCACGTCGATGAACTCCACCTGCGGGAACCGGGCCAGGAACGCCTCGGCACTCGCGGCGCTGACCAGGTCGCTGAGCTGGCCGCGCACCAGTAGCATCGGCACCCCGCCGTCGAGGATGGTCTGCACCGCGGCGTTGAGCCGGTCCACGTCGTGGATTTCCAGCGGGCCCTGATCGGCTGTCCCGCTGATGAACTTGGGATCCCAGTGCCAATACCAGCGATCGCCGCGGCGGCGCAGGTTGGCGGTGAGTCCTTCGAGGTCCGCCGGGCGGGGCCGGTGCGGGTTGTAGGCGGCAATCGCGTCGGCGACCTCATCGAGGGAGTCGAAGCCCGATTCCATCCGCTCGGCCATGAAGGCTTGGATCCGTTCGGCGCCGGAGGTGTCCATGTTGGGCACGATGTCGACCAGCACTACCGCGCCGGCCGCGCCGGGAGCCAGCTCACCTGCCAGCAGCGTCGCGGTCATTCCGCCCAGCGAGGCGCCGACCAGCACCGGATCCGGCGGCAGCGTGCGCAGCACCTCGTGGACGTCCGAAGCGAAGCTGACCAGCCGGTAGTCACCCTCGCTCGCCCAATCCGATTCGCCGTGACCGCGCAGGTCGACGGTGACCGCCTGCCAGCCGCGTTCGGCCACCGCGGCCGCGGCCCGGCCCCAGGAACGCCGGGTCTGCCCGCCGCCGTGCAGGAACACCACTGCTCGCGCCTCGGGGTCACCGTGGCGGTCGGCGATGATGCGCACATCGCCCGGGGCGTGGGTGACGAACGTTTCCGCGGTCATCCTGGGATCGTAAGCCGGTGCTGGTGGCCGCTGATCAACCGCCCAGGAAAAACCCCTGGTGAACTGCGGGTTATCAGGGCTACGATGGTGTATTCATCACCCTGGGAGGCCGCTATGGCCCGCTATCTCGCACTCGGTTACGGGGTACTCAACTATCTGGTATTCCTCGTCGTGTTTCTGTATGCGATCGGCTTCGTCGGCGATCTGGTGGTGCCGCGCAGCGTCGACCACGGCCCGCAGGCGCCGCTGGTTGCAGCGATCGTGATCGATGTGGTGCTGCTGGGCCTGTTCGCAGCGCAGCACAGCGTGATGGCGCGCCCGGTGTTCAAGCGCTGGCTGACGCGAATGGTGCCGCCGTACATCGAACGCAGCACCTATGTGCTGGCAGCGAATCTGGTTCTGGCCCTGTTGTTTTGGCAGTGGCGACCGATCTCGGCGATCATCTGGGATGTGTCGGTGCCTGCCGGGCGGACGGCGCTGTGGATCCTGTTCTGGCTCGGCTGGGCGATCGCACTGGCGTCGACGTTCATGGTCAGTCACTTCGATCTGTTCGGTCTGCGTCAGGTGTACTCCGCTTGGCGGGCACAGCCTTACAGCGCGGTCGGGTTTCGCGCTTCGGGGTTCTACCGGATGGTGCGGCACCCGCTGATGCTGGGTTTCGTGGTCGCGTTCTGGGCGGCGCCGACCATGACCGCCGGCCGGCTGCTCTTCGCGGCGGCGAGCACCGGCTACATCCTGATCGCGCTGCAGCTCGAGGAACATGATCTGGTCGGGGCGCTCGGTGACGAATACCGCCAGTACCGAGCGCGGGTGCCGATGCTCGTTCCGGTGCGGCCGCGCGGTGCCGCGCCGCGGTAGTTCAGGCGAACGGCTGCAGGTCGAACCGGCCCCAGGCGAGGAAGGCGAACGCGGCCAGAAACACGACGTCGCCGAACATATATCCCCACTCGTTGCGGCGAAATCTGGTGGTGGCCGCACCGGCCATGAAAAGCATCAGGCCGCAGGCTGCCAGCGGCACCAACAGCGGTACCACACCGAGGGCCGCCGGAACGACAAGACCGATCGCGCCCAGCAGTTTGATGGTGCCGATGGCCTTGAGGTGGCCGCTGCTGAAGTCGTCGACCCAGTGCTGGTTGGCCCCCAGTGACCGGTACTTCTCCTTCGACATCAGCACCAGGGTGGTGCCGCCGACGGCATACCCGGCAGCGACGACGCCGGCGATGATCCACAGGGCGGTGTTCATGGCGTACTCCTTCGTGGTTACCTCGATCGGGTGTGGCCCGTCATCACTTATGACGGACCGGCACCACAGGAGGTAACCGATGACGACCGAGTCGCAGCTGGCGGAGGCTTTCGAGCAGCAGCGCCATCGCCTGCTGGCGCTGGCGCACCGGGTGCTGGGCTCGCGGTCGGATGCCGAGGACGTCGTTCAGGAGGCGTGGCTGCGGCTGTCCCGCCAGGACGCCGACGCGATCGACAACCTGCCCGGGTGGTTGACAACGGTGACCAGCCGGCTCTGCATCGACATGCTGCGCTCCCGCGTTGCTCGCCCTGAGGTCTCGCTCGATCAGGACTTTCCCGAACTCGTGGTCACCGACGACAGTGATACGCCCGAAGATGCCGCCGTGCTGGCGGATTCAGTGGGACTGGCGCTGCTGGTCGTGCTGGGGTCGCTGCGTCCCGACGAACGGCTCGCGTTCGTGCTGCACGACATGTTCGCGGTTCCGTTCGCCGAGATCGGGCGAATCCTCGGCAAGTCGGCCGACGCCGCCAAGATGGCGGCCAGCCGGGCACGCCGCAAGGTCCAGAACGTTCCGCGACCGGCGGGAAATCGGGACGAGCAACGAGAGGTCGTCGATGCGTTCCTGGCGGCGTCGCAAGCCGGTGACTTCGACGCCCTGCTGCGGGTGCTCGATCCGGAGGTGACATGGCGGCAGCACACCGCCCGCGGCGTGACCGTCACGACCGGATCCGGCGAGGTCGTAGCCGCGGTCCGCCGGGGCCGGGGCGCCCGCATCAGTGTGCGTCGGGTGCTGGTCAACGGCGAGCCGGGAATCCTGGGGTGGGGTCCGTCCGGACGGCCGCTGAGCCTGATGGCCTGCACTGTCCGGGACGGCCGGCTGGTGGGCATCCTGTCGATCACCGACCCGGTCCGGCTGGCCGGTATGGACCTGCCGGCCGCTCCGGAGACGCCCGACGATCGTGGCCGGCGCACCGGTGATGGGCGCGGGCGCTAGTGTCATGGTCGCCAGTCAGTACCGGGGGCGGTAGCTCAGTCGGTTAGAGCCGCGGACTCATAATCCGTTGGTCGCGGGTTCGAGCCCCGCCCGCCCCACCAACGCTCCATCACCCCAG
>CAYNJD010000117.1:0-9495 GCA_964397355.1 uncultured Mycobacterium sp.
CAGCCAGTAGGGGGAGTCCCGTCGCGTGGGCGAACAATCTTTCGACCCGTCCGTCGTCTCCGACGCGACCCTGACTGCGGCGCTGCACGCCGCACAGCAGGCTTTCGCCGCGGCCGCCGACCTGGATGCCCTGGCGCACGCCAAGACCGAGCACCTGGGCGACAAGGCGCCGCTGGCGCTGGCCCGCCAGGCGCTGGCCAAACTGGACAAGGCCGACCGCGCCGATGCCGGGCGCCGCGTCAACGCCGCGCGTACCGAGGCGCAGCGCGGCTATGACGAGCGGCTGGCGGCGCTGCGCGCCGAACGCGACGCCGCGGTGCTGGCCGCCGAAAGCATCGACGTCACGCTGCCGTCGGCGCGCCGCCCCGCCGGTGCCCGCCACCCCATCACCATGCTGGCTGAACACGTCGCCGACACCTTCGTCGCGATGGGCTGGGAGCTGGTCGAGGGCCCCGAGGTCGAAGCCGAGCACTTCAACTTCGACGCGCTGAACTTCCCCGTCGACCACCCGGCGCGCAGTGACCAGGACACCTTCCACATCGCCCCGGCCGGCTCGCGGCAGCTGCTGCGCACCCACACCTCCCCGGTGCAGATCCGCGCCCTGCTGGCCCGCGACCTGCCGGTCTATGTCGTCTCGATCGGGCGCACCTTCCGCACCGACGAACTCGACGCCACCCACACCCCGGTGTTCCACCAGGTCGAGGGCCTGGCGGTGGACCGCGGGCTGACCATGGCGCACCTGCGCGGCACCCTGGACGCGTTCGCGCAGTCCGAGTTCGGGCCGGCCGCGCGCACCCGCATCCGGCCGCATTTCTTTCCGTTCACCGAGCCCTCGGCCGAGGTCGACATCTGGTTCGAGGGCAAAAAGGGCGGGCCCGGCTGGGTCGAATGGGGCGGCTGCGGCATGGTGCACCCCAACGTGCTGCGTGCGGTGGGCATCGACGCCGACGAGTACTCCGGTTTTGCGTTCGGCATGGGATTGGAGCGCACCCTGCAGTTCCGCAACGGCATCCCCGACATGCGCGACATGGTCGAGGGCGACGTGCGGTTCTCGCTGCCGTTCGGGGTGGGTGCCTGATGCGCATTCCCTACAGCTGGCTGCGTGAGGTGCTGACCGCGGGCGCACCGGGATTCGACCTGTCGGCCGCCGAGCTGGAGCAGACCCTGCTGCGCATCGGCCACGAGGTCGAGGCGGTGCACACCCTGGGCCCGGTCACCGGGCCGCTGCAGGTCGGCCGGGTCACCGACATCGAGGAACTCACCGAGTTCAAGAAACCGATCCGGGCCTGCCGCGTCGACGTCGGCGAAGCGCAGCCGCGTGAGATCGTCTGCGGCGCCACCAATTTCGTGGTCGGCGACCTGGTGGTGGTGGCGCTGCCCGGTGCGGTGCTGCCCGGCGACTTCGCCATCGCCAGCCGCAAGACCTACGGCCGCACCAGTGACGGGATGATCTGCTCGGCCGCCGAAATACGGATGAGCACCGACCATTCCGGCATCCTGGTGCTGCCGGCCGGGACCGCCGAACCCGGCGCCGACGCCACCGAGGTGCTCGGCCTGCACGACGTGGTCTACGAGCTGGCCATCACCCCCGACCGCGGCTACTGCATGTCGGTGCGCGGACTGGCGCGCGACGTGGCCTGCGCGCTGGACCTGGATTTCGCCGATCCCGCGGCGGTACCGGCGCTGCCCGCCGAGGGCCAGGCATGGCCACTGAACGTGCAGTCCGACACCGGGGTACGCCGGTTCGCGCTGCGCGGTGTCACCGGCATCGACCCCGCGGCGGTGTCGCCGTGGTGGCTGCAGCGCCGGCTGCTGCTGTGCGGCATCCGGGCGATCTCCCCGGCCGTCGACGCCACCAACTACGTCATGGTCGAACTCGGCCACCCGATGCACGCCCACGACCGGGCGCGCATCACCGGCGGGTTCGGGGTGCGGTTCGCGGCGGCCGGTGAGACCGTCACCACCCTCGATGACATCGAACGCAAACTGGATCCGGCCGACGTGCTCATCGTCGACGACGTCGCGACCGCCGCCATCGGTGGGGTGATGGGCTCGGGCTCGACCGAGATGCGCGACGACTCAACCGATGTGCTGCTGGAGGCCGCCATCTGGGATCCCGCCGCGGTGTCGCGCACCGCGCGGCGACTGCACCTGCCCAGCGAGGCCGCACGCCGCTACGAACGCTCCGTCGACCCGGCCATCTCGGTGGCCGTGCTGGACCGCTGCGCCACGCTGCTGGCCGAGATCGCCGGCGGCGTCGTGGAACCCACGCTGACCGACTGGCGCGGCGAACCGGCTGTCGACGACTGGTCGCAGCCGGCCATCGAGATCGCCGCCGACCTGCCGGATCGCACCGCCGGGGTGAGCTACCCCGCCGGCACCACCGCGCGGCGGCTGACCCAGATCGGCTGCACGGTCTCGGGCACCGACGTTTTGACCGTCACTCCGCCCAGCTGGCGGCCCGACCTGCGCCAGCCCGCCGACTTGGTCGAGGAGGTGCTGCGGCTGGAAGGGTTGGAGACCATTCCGTCGGTGCTGCCGGCCGCACCGGCCGGGCGCGGCTTGACCGACACCCAGCGGCGTCGCCGCGCGATCGGCAAGTCGCTGGCGCTGGCCGGCTACGTCGAGGTGCTGCCCACGCCGTTTCTGCCCGCCGGGGTGTTCGACACCTGGGGGCTTGCCGACGACGACCCGCGCCGCGCCACGACCGCCGTGCTCAACCCGCTGGAAGCCGACCGGCCCGCGCTGGCCAGCACACTGCTGCCCGGTCTGTTGGAAGCGTTGGGGCGCAACGTGTCCCGCGGCATCAATGACGTCGCGCTGTACGCGATCGCGCAGGTGGTGCAACCGGACGGTGCGGCCGGCGCGCTGCCGGCCGTCGCGGTGCAGCGTCGACCCAGCGACGCCGAACTCGACGCGATCGACGACGCGCTGCCACGTCAGCCGCAACACGTCGCGGTGGCGCTGACCGGGCTGGCCGAACCCCGGGGCCCGTGGGGGCCGGGTCGCCCGGTCGAGGCCGCCGACGCCATCGAGGCCGCCCGGGTGATCGCCCGCGCCGCCGGGGTCGAGGTCACGCTGCGCGCCGCGGCCTACCTGCCGTGGCATCCCGGCCGCTGTGCTGAGGTGCTGATCGGCGACACCGTGATCGGCCACGCCGGACAGTTGCATCCGGCCGTGATCGAGCGCGCCGGGCTGCCCAAGGGAACCTGCGCGGTCGAGCTGAACCTGGACGCCCTGCCGATCGCCGCCGCACTGCCCGCGCCGCGGGTATCGCCGTTCCCGGCGGTGTTCCAGGACGTTGCGCTGGTGGTCGAGGACAAGGTGACCGCCCAATCGGTAGCCGACGCGGTGCGTGAGGGCGCCGGTGAACTGCTGGAGGACATCGCGCTGTTCGACGTCTACACCGGCCCGCAGGTCGGCGAGGGCCGCAAGTCGCTGGCGTTCGCGCTGCGCTTCCGGGCCGCCGATCGCACGCTGACCGAGGACGACGCCAGCGCGGCGCGTGATGCGGCGGTGGCCTGCGCCGCTCAGCGGGTCGGCGCGGTGCTGCGCTAGCCACTCGCCCTCTCGGGCCAGGGGCGTGTTTGTACACCGACACGCCGGTGTGGGCGTACCCCCGCGCACGCTCGCGACCGCGGGGCGCCGGCATGACCCCACCCAAGATGTAATGAATTTGCGTATTGACGCATAATCATGCAGAATCGCTCGGTGACCAAAGCGATCAAGGTGGCGGTGGCCGGTGCCAGCGGCTACGCCGGTGGTGAGATCTTACGGCTGCTGCTCGGACACCCCGCGTATGCCGACGGCCGGATGAGCATCGGTGCGCTGACCGCCGCCGGTAACGCCGGCAGCACCATGGGTGAGCAGCACGCCAACCTGACGCCGCTGGCCGACCGGGTACTGCAGTCGACCGAGGTCGACGTGCTGGCCGGCCACGACGTGGTGTTTCTGGGCCTGCCGCACGGACATTCGGCGGTGCTGGCCGAACAGCTCGGCGACGACACCCTGGTGGTGGATTGCGGCGCGGACTTCCGGCTGGACGATCCGACCGACTGGGAACGCTTCTACGGTTCGGCGCATGCCGGCACCTGGCCCTACGGGCTGCCGGAGCTGCCCGGAGTGCGTGACCAGCTCAAGGACGCCCGGCGGATCGCGGTGCCCGGCTGCTACCCGACCGCGGCGCTGCTGGCGTTGTTCCCCGCCGTCGCGGCCGGGCTGGTCGAGCCCGACGTGTCGGTGGTCGCGGTCAGCGGCACCTCCGGCGCCGGCAAGGCCGCCAAGGTCGACCTGCTCGGCTCGGAGGTGATCGGCTCGGCGCGGGCCTACAACATCGCCGGTGCGCACCGGCACACCCCGGAGATCGGGCAGGGGCTGCGGGCGGTCACCCACCGCGACGTCACCGTCTCCTTCATCCCGGTGCTGATCCCGGCCGCCCGGGGCATCCTGGCCACCTGCACCGCCAAGACCACCACGCCGCTGCCCGAGCTGCGGGCGGCCTACGAAAAGGCTTACCAGGCCGAGCCGTTCGTGCACCTGCTGCCGGAGGGCCGGCTGCCCAAGACCGGGTCGGTGATCGGCAGCAACGCCGCGCACCTGGCGGTCGCGCTCGATGAGGACGCCTCGACGTTCATCGCGATCGCCGCGATCGACAACCTGGTCAAGGGCACCGGCGGCGCGGCGGTGCAGGCGATGAACCTGGCGCTGGGCTGGCCGGAATCCGAGGGACTATCGGTGGTGGGGGTGGCCCCGTGAAGGACATGCGGTTACTGCGCGAGCAGGGGGTCACCGCACCGGCCGGCTTCCGGGCGGCCGGAATCGCCGCCGGCATCAAGGCATCCGGGGCACCGGATCTGGCGCTGGTGTTCAACGAGGGCCCGGACTACAGCGCCGCGGGGGTGTTCACCAGCAACCAGGTCAAGGCGGCGCCGGTGCTGTGGAGCCAGCAAGTGCTCAAAAGCGCCCGGCTGCGGGCGGTGATCCTCAACTCCGGCGGCGCCAACGCCTGCACCGGCCCCGGCGGATTCCAAGACGCCCACGCCACCGCCGAAGCCGTCGCCGCCGCGTTGTCGGCCTGGGGCACCGAGACCGGGGCCGTCGAGGTGGCGGTCTGCTCCACCGGGCTGATCGGTGACCGGCTGCCGATGGACAAGGTGCTGGCCGGCGTCACCGAGGTGGTGCACGAGATGGCCGGTGGGCTGGTCGGCGGCGACGAGGCCGCCCGCGCCATCATGACCACCGACACGGTGCCCAAACAGGTTGCGGTGCACCACAACGACAACTGGACATTGGGTGGGATGGCCAAAGGCGCGGGCATGATGGCGCCGTCGCTGGCCACCATGCTGGTGGTGTTGACCACCGACGCCAAGGCCGATGCGGCAGCACTGGACAACGCGCTGCGCCGCGCGGCCGCGCTGACGTTCGATCGCCTCGACATCGACGGCAGCTGCTCCACCAACGACACGGTGCTGCTGCTGTCGTCGGGTGCCAGCGAGATCACCCCCAGCCAGGCTGACCTCGACGCCGCGGTGCTGGCCGCCTGCGACGACCTGTGCGCCCAGCTGCAGGCCGACGCCGAAGGCGTCACCAAGTGGATCACGATCACCGTCACCGGCGCCGGCAGCGATGACGACGCCCTGATCGCCGCCCGGGCCGTTGCCCGCGACAGCCTGGTCAAGACCGCGCTGTTCGGCTCCGACCCCAACTGGGGCCGGGTGCTGGCCGCAGTCGGGATGGTGCCGTTCACCATCGACCCCGACCGGATCACGGTGTCGTTCAACGGCGCTGCGGTGTTCAGCGACGGCATGCCGATGCCCGGCGCCCGGCAGGTCGACCTGTCCGGTGTCGACGTCCACGTCACCGTGGAGCTCAACCAGGGCACCGGGTCGGCCACGGTGCGCACCACCGATCTGTCGCACGGCTACGTCGAAGAGAACTCCGCGTATAGCTCATGACCGAACTCAGCACGCAAGTCAAAGCCCAGGTATTGGCCGAGGCCCTGCCGTGGCTCAAACAGCTGCACTCCCAAGTCATCGTCGTCAAATACGGCGGTAACGCCATGACCGACGACGCCCTCAAGCACGCGTTCGCCGCCGACATGGCGTTCCTGCGCAACTGCGGCATTCACCCGGTGGTGGTGCACGGCGGCGGCCCGCAGATCAGCACCATGCTCAAACGGCTCGGGATCGAAGGCGATTTCAAGGGCGGATTCCGGGTCACCACACCGGAAGTGCTCGACGTGGCGCGCATGGTGCTGTTCGGCCAGGTCGGTCGCGAACTCGTCGGGCTGATCAACGCCCACGGGCCGTATGCGGTCGGCATCACCGGCGAGGATGCCGCGCTGTTCACCGCGGTGCGGCGCAGTGTCACCGTCGACGGGGTGGCCACCGACATCGGCCTGGTCGGCGACGTCGACCAGGTCAACACCGCCGCGGTGCGTGATCTCATTGCCGCGGGCCGGATCCCGGTGGTCTCCACGCTGGCGCCCGATCCCGACGGGGTGGTGCACAACATCAACGCCGACACCGCCGCGGCCGCCCTGGCCGAAGCGCTGGCCGCCGAGAAGCTGCTGATGCTCACCGACGTCGACGGCCTCTACACGAACTGGCCCGACCGTGATTCGCTGGTCAGCGAGATCGACACCGCGACATTGGCGCAGCTGCTGCCGAAACTGGAATCCGGGATGATCCCCAAGGTCGAAGCCTGCCTGCGGGCGGTGCGCGGCGGGGTGCCCAGCGCCCACATCATCGACGGCCGGGTCGAACACTGCGTACTCGTCGAGTTGTTCACTAACGCCGGCACCGGAACCAAGGTGGTGAACGCATGATGCTGCAGGACCGCTGGCAAGCGGTGATGATGAACAACTACGGCACCCCGCCGCTGGCGCTGGTCAGCGGCGACGGGGCGGTGGTCACCGACGAGTCCGGCAAGAACTACCTGGACCTGCTCGGCGGCATCGCGGTCAACGTGCTCGGCCACCGGCACCCGGCGGTGATCGAAGCCGTCACCGCGCAACTGAACACGCTGGGGCACACCTCGAATCTGTATGCCACCGAACCGGGAATCGCGCTGGCCGAGGGCCTGGTCGATCATCTCGGCGCCCCGGCGCGGGTGTTGTTCTGCAACTCCGGGGCCGAGGCCAACGAGGCGGCCTTCAAGATGACCCGGCTCACCGGCAAGACCAAGATCGTTGCCGCCCAAGGGGCCTTCCACGGCCGCACCATGGGCTCGCTGGCGTTGACCGGCCAGCCCGACAAGCAACTGCCGTTCCGGCCGCTGCCCGGCGATGTCACCCACATACCCTTCGGCGACACCAAAGCGCTTGCCGACGCGGTCGATTCGGACACCGCGGCGGTGTTTTTGGAACCGATCATGGGGGAGGGCGGCGTCGTCGTCCCGCCCGCCGGCTACCTGGCCGAAGCCCGGGGCATCACCGCCGCACACGGCGCACTGCTGGTGTTCGACGAGGTGCAGACCGGCGTCGGGCGCACCGGCGCGTTCTACGCCCACCAGCACGACGGCATCACCCCCGACATCGTGACGCTGGCCAAGGGCCTCGGCGGCGGCCTGCCGATCGGCGCGTGCGTGGCCGTCGGCGCGGCCGGTGACCTGTTGACGCCCGGCAGCCACGGCAGCACCTTCGGCGGCAACCCGATCTGCACCGCGGCCGCGGTGGCGGTGCTCAAGGCTTTGGCCGACGGCGATCTGATCGCCCGTGCCGGGATGCTCGGCAAGACACTGAGCCACGGCATCGAGGAACTCGGGCATCCGCTGGTCGACCATGTGCGCGGCAAGGGCCTGCTGCAGGGCGTGGTGCTGACCGCGCCGTCGGCCAAAGCCGTGGAAGCCGCCGCCCGGGGTGCCGGCTTCCTGGTCAATGCCGCCGCGCCTGACGTGGTCCGGCTGGCCCCGCCGCTGATCATCACCGAAGAGCAGATCGAGACGTTCCTCACCGCGCTGCCCGCGGTGCTCGACACCGCACAGGAGACCGCGAATGCCTAGGCACTTTCTGCGCGACGACGACGTCACCCCGGCCGAGCAGGCCGAAATCCTCTCGCTGGCAGCCGAACTGAAGTCCGCGCCGTTCAGCCGCCGCCCGCTGGAGGGGCCGCGCGGGGTGGCGGTGATCTTCGACAAGAACTCCACTCGCACCCGGTTCTCCTTCGAGATCGGCATCGCCCAACTCGGCGGGCACGCCGTCGTCGTCGATGGCCGCTCCACCCAGCTGGGCCGCGACGAAACGCTGGAGGACACCGGGCGGGTGCTGTCGCGCTACGTCGACGCAATCGTGTGGCGCACCTTCGCCCAGGACCGGCTCACCGCGATGGCGTCGGCCGCGTCGGTGCCGATCGTCAACGCGCTCTCCGACGAATTTCACCCCTGCCAGGTGCTGGCCGACCTGCAGACCATTGCCGAACGCAAGGGAGCGCTCAAAGGACTCAGACTGACCTACCTGGGCGACGGCGCCAACAACATGGCGCACTCACTGCTGCTGGGCGGGGTCACCGCCGGGGTGCACGTCACCGTCGCCGCCCCGGACGGTTTCACCCCCGACCCCGCGGTGGTGACCGCGGCGCAACAGCGCGCCGCCGACACCGGCGCCTCGGTCACCGTCACCGCCGATGCGGCAGCCGCGGCCAGCGGCGCCGACGTGCTGGTCACCGACACCTGGACCTCGATGGGCCAGGAGGACGACAGGCTGGATCGGGTCGCGCCGTTTCGGCCCTACCAGATCAACGACGAACTCGTCGGCCGTGCTGACTCGGAAGTCACCGTGCTGCACTGTCTTCCGGCGCACCGCGGCGACGAGATCACCGACGCGGTCATCGACGGGCCCCGCAGCGCAGTGTGGGACGAGGCCGAGAACCGGCTGCACGCGCAGAAGGCGCTGTTGGTGTGGTTGCTGGAACGATCACGATGACCAAACCCGACAGCGCCGTCACCCGGGTGGGCCGCCAGGCCCGCATCGTCGAGGTGCTGTCGTCGCAGGCGGTGCGCAGCCAGACCGAACTGGCCGCGCTGCTGGCCGCCGACGGCATCGAGGTCACCCAGGCCACGCTGTCGCGGGACTTGGAGGATCTGGGCGCGGTGAAACTGCGCGGTGTCGACGGTGGGGCCGGGGTGTACGTGGTGCCCGAGGACGGCAGCCCGGTGCGCGGGGTGTCCGGTGGCACCGACCGGCTGTGCCGGCTGCTGGGGGAGTTGCTGGTGTCCACCGACGCCACCGGGAACCTCGCCGTGCTGCGTACCCCGCCCGGTGCGGCGGACTACCTGGCCAGCGCCATCGATCGGGCCGCGCTACCGTACGTCGTCGGCACCATCGCCGGGGATGACACCATCTTCGTGGCGGCACGCGAGCCGATGACCGGCGCCGAACTCGCCGCCGCCCTCAAAGACCTGCAGTAGAGATAGGAGAAACTCGATGTCCGAACGCGTCATCCTGGCGTACTCCGGGGGCCTGGACACCTCGGTGGCGATCAGCTGGATCGGCAAGGA
>CAYNJD010000118.1:0-9408 GCA_964397355.1 uncultured Mycobacterium sp.
CGATCTTGGGCTTGAGCAGGCTCAGCTGCAGGATCTCGTGGCGCTTCTTCTCACCACCGGAGAAGCCCTCGTTGACGTTGCGGTCGGCGAAGCCGGAGTCGATGCCCAGCTCCGCGAACGCCGCACGCTGCTCCTTGATCCAGGCGCGCAGCTTCGGGGCCTCGCCACGCATCGCGGTCACCGCGGTGCGCAGGAAGTTCGACATCGACACACCCGGCACCTCGACCGGGTACTGCATCGCCAAAAACAGTCCCGCGCGGGCGCGTTCGTCGATGGTCATCTCCAGCACATCCTGGCCGTCGAGGGTGATCGAACCCGACGTCACGGTGTACTTGGGGTGACCGGCGATCGCGTACGACAGGGTGGACTTGCCCGACCCGTTGGGACCCATCAGGGCGTGCGTCTCACCGGAGTTCACCGTCAGGTCGACACCGTGCAGGATCGGAATCGCGGCCGCGCCGTCCTCACCGACGCCGCCCGGCGTCACACTCACGTGCAGATCTTTGATTTCCAGTGTGCTCATTGCTGATTCGTGTCCTTCAAGTCTTCGGATTTACTTGTTCTCGGTGATCGCGAGTTCGTGCTCGACGGCTTCGGTGAGACGTTCCTGCACCGACGGCACGGGGATCTTGGCGATGATCTCGCCGAAGAAGCCGCGCACGATCAAGCGCCGGGCCGCATCTTCGGGAATGCCGCGGGCCTGCAGATAGAACAGCTGCAGGTCGTCGAATCGCCCGGTCGCGCTGGCGTGGCCGGCCTGGATGATCTCGCCGGTCTCGATCTCCAGGTTGGGGATCGAATCCGCCCGGGCGCCGTCGGCCAGCACCAGGTTTCGGTTCACCTCGAAGGTGTCGGTGCCCACACCGGTCGCACGGATCAGCACGTCGCCCACCCATACGGTGTGCGCGTCGGGCAGCGCCGAGTCCGGATCGCCCTGCAGCGCCCCCTTGTAGAGCACGTTGGAGCGGCAGTTGGGCTGACCGTGGTCGACCAGCAGCCGCGACTCCAGGTGCTGACCGTCGTCGGCGAAGTACAGGCCGAGCAGCTCGGCGTCGCCACCGGGGCCGTCGAACCGCACCCGGCCGGTCAGTCGCACCAGCTCGCCGCCGAACTGAATCGCGGAGTGCCGCAACACCGCGTCCTTGCCCAGCGCCGCGTGGTGCATGGTGACGTGAACCAGATCCGCGTCCGCGTCGGCGATCCACACCACGGTCAGCTGCGCTGCGTCGCCGACCACGAATTCGACGTTGTCGGCGTAGGTTCCGCTGCCCCGCACGTCGATCACGACCGTCGCGCGGGACAGTTCCTCGGCGCGCAATTGCAGATGCCCGTAGGCGGTCGCGCCCTTCCCCGGGCCGGTGACCGTGATGGTGATCGGCTCCTCGACAACGGCCTCCTTGGGCACGGTGACCACCGTCGCGTCGCGGAATGCCGAGAACGCTTGGGCGGCAATGCGGTCCGCGGGCACGCCCGCCGTACCGAGCCGCTCGTCGCCGCGCGTCACCGTCTCGGTCCGCACCGCTGAGTCCGCCGAGACCGCGATTGTGGCGCCGGTGTCGGCGGCCGCGGAGCCGTCGTGCAGGCCGCGCAGCCGCCGCAGCGGGGTGAACCGCCACGCTTCGTCGCGGCCGTGGGGAACCTCGAAGGCGTCGACGTCGAACGAGGTGAACGCGGTGCCCTTGTTGATGCCTTCGGCTGCCTCGTGGAGATTGCTTGCGGCAGTAGTCGTCACTAGCCCACCGAGCCTTCCATCTGCAGCTGGATCAGCTTGTTGAGTTCCAGCGCGTACTCCATCGGCAGTTCCTTGGCGATCGGTTCGACGAAGCCGCGCACCACCATCGCCATCGCCTCGTCCTCGCTGATCCCGCGACTCATCAGGTAGAACAGCTGGTTCTCGCTGACCTTGGACACGGTGGCCTCGTGGCCCACGGTGACGTCGTCCTCGCGGATATCGACATAGGGGTAGGTGTCGCTGCGGCTGACGTCGTCGACCAGCAGCGCATCGCATTTCACGCTGGACTTGGCCCCTTGGGCGCCCTTGTGGATCTCCACCAGGCCGCGGTAGGAGGAGCGGCCGCCGCCGCGCGCCACCGACTTCGAGACGATGTTGGACGACGTGTTGGGCGCCAGGTGCAACATCTTGGCGCCGGTGTCCTGGTGCTGGTCCTCACCGGCGAAGGCCACCGAGAGCACCTCGCCCTTGGCGTGCTCACCGGTCATCCACACCGCCGGGTACTTCATGGTGACCTTGGAGCCGATGTTGCCGTCGACCCACTCCATGGTGGCGCCCGCTTCGGCCCGGGCACGCTTGGTGACCAGGTTGTAGACGTTGACCGACCAGTTCTGGATGGTGGTGTAGCGGCACCGCCCGCGCGGCTTGACGACGATCTCCACCACCGCCGAGTGCAGCGAGTCGCTGGAGTACACCGGCGCGGTGCAGCCCTCGATGTAGTGCACGTAGGCGTCCTCGTCGACGATGATCAGGGTGCGCTCGAACTGACCCATGTTCTCGGTGTTGATCCGGAAGTAGGCCTGCAGCGGGATGTCCACGTGCACACCCGGCGGCACGTAGATGAACGATCCGCCGCTCCAGACCGCGGTGTTGAGCGCGGAGAACTTGTTGTCCCCGGCCGGGATCACGGTGGCGAAGTGCTCGCGGAACAAGTCCTCGTGCTCTTTGAGCGCGGTGTCGGTGTCGAGGAAGATCACGCCCTGGGCTTCCAGATCCTCGCGGATCTTGTGGTAGACCACCTCGGATTCGTACTGGGCGGCCACCCCGCCGATGTAGCGGGCCTTCTCGGCCTCCGGGATGCCCAGCCGGTCATAGGTGTTACGGATGTCCTCGGGCAGGTCGTCCCAGGTCTGGGCCTGCTTCTCGGTGGACCGCACGAAGTACTTGATGTTGTCGAAGTCGATCCCGGACAGATCCGAGCCCCAGTTCGGCATCGGCTTCTTCATGAACGTCCGGTACGCGCGAAGCCGCGCCTGCAGCATCCACTCCGGCTCGTTCTTCTTCGCGGAGATGTCGCGCACGACGTCCTCGGACAGCCCCCGCTGCGCGGCGGCGCCGGCGGCGTCACTGTCCGCCCAACCGTATTCGTACCGGCCCAGCGACGCGATGGTCTCTTCCTGGGTGCTCGGCTCCGCCGCCGCTGCGGTGGCCTCCGGTGTGAGTGTCATGGTGACGCTCCTTCAGTGCTCGTGGGTGGCTTCGGCGCCGCTCTGCGCCGAAGGTCGAAATATGCTGCTAGTGCTGTTTTTTGGCGGTTCTGGCCCGGCCGGTTTTGGCCGTCTTGGCGATCTTGGCCGCCTTACCGGCCCTACCGGGCTTGGCCGTCTTGGCCGTCTTGTTGAGCAACGGAACGTGGGTGGTGCAGACATAGGCACCGTCGACGATGGTCGCCAGCGGCTGTACATGGGTGCCCAGCACTTCGGCCATCGCCTGCCGCTCGGCGCGGCACAGCTCCGGGAACTCCTTGGCGACGTTGGCCACCGGGCAGTGGTGCTGCAGGATCTGCACCCCCGGAACACCGCCCTCCACCCGTGCGGTGGTGGCGGCGTAGCCGGCCTCGGTCAGTGCCCCGGCGATGCGTTCGGCGGTCGCCTCGAGGTCCCCGTCGGTGTCGTCGTCGCCACCGGCGGCCGCCGCGACCTCGGCGAGAATGGTGTCGATTCGCTGCCGCGCGAAGGCGACCACCGCGTCCTCACCGCCGATCTCCCGCAGCTGGCGCATCGCGGCGACGGCCAGGTCGTCGTAGCGGTGGCCCAGCTTGCCCCGGCCCGCCGCGGTCAGCTGGAACCGCTTCGCCGGTCGCCCGCGCCCCACCTGCTGCCAGGCCGCCGGCGCGTGCGCCTCGGCGTCACCCATCTCGATGAGGGCGTCCAGGTGCCGCCGCACTCCGGCGGCCGACAACCCGAGCCGGGCGCCGATCTCCCCGGCGGTGATGGATCCGGACTCCATCAGCAGCCGCACCACGGCGTGACGGGTACGCCCCTCGTGCGAATCGTGGCTGCCGGTGAGCTCCGCCGCCGGGTCAGGCAAAACCGCACCGCCGGGGCGCTGCCCGGCGGTTTCGGCGGCGGTTTTCGCCTCGGCCTCGAATTTCACAACACCAGTGTGACGCAATTCCGCGGCCGGGTCTAGAAAGGGTTACCTCAGTTCGGGGCGGATCGGGCGTTGCGCTGATCACAGCGCGGTCACACCGGCGGCCCGACGAGCTGCCGTTACGCTGCTGGGATGGCAGTCCGCCGGCACTCGCTGAGCACGTCGATCGCGCACCTGCACGGCGACGAGCGCACCGTCGGCTCCCCGCTCAACGCCGCCGAACTGGTCGCGCTGCGCCGCACCCGGCTGTTCGGCGCCGCCGGCACCGTGCTGATGGCCATCGGTGCGCTGGGGGCGGGCGCACGGCCGGTGGTGCAGGACCCCACCTTCGGGGTCCGGCTGCTGAACCTGCCGTCGCGGCTGCAGACGGTGGCGTTGACCATGACCACCACCGGTGCGGTGATGATGGCGCTGGCCTGGCTGATGCTGGGCCGGTTCGCGCTGACCTCGTCACCGCAGCACGCCGCGCACCCTCGTCGGGAAACGGGCCGCCGGATGTCGCGCAGCCAGCTCGACCGCACCCTGCTGCTGTGGATGCTGCCACTGCTGGTGGCCCCGCCGATGTACAGCAAGGACGTCTACTCCTACCTGGCGCAGAGCCAGATCTCCCGGCTGGGCCTGGACCCCTACCGGGTGGGTCCGGCGCCGGCGCTGGGGCTCGATCACGTGTTCACCCTGTCGGTGCCGAGCCTCTGGCGGGAGACGCCGGCGCCCTACGGGCCGCTGTTTTTGTGGATCGGCCGCGGAATATCGGCGTTGACCGGCGAGAACATCGTCACCGCGGTGTTGTGCCACCGGGTGGTGGTGCTGCTCGGTGTCGGATTGATCGTGTGGGCGGTGCCGCGGCTGGCGGCGCGCTGCGGGGTGGCCGAGGTCAGCGCCCTGTGGTTGGGTGCGGCCAACCCGCTGCTGTTGATGCATCTGGTCGCCGGTATCCACAACGAGGCGCTGATGCTCGGCCTGATGCTGACCGGGACGGAGTTCGCGCTGCGCGGCATCACCGCGGCCAAACCGCTGCTGCCGGACCTGTCGCACCGCCCGATCCGGCGGGATCATACGGCGGCCCCAGCTTCACCTCTCCGCCGGGATTGGGCACCGCTGGCGGAACTGCTCGCCGGTGCCGTGCTGATCACGATGTCGTCGCAGGTCAAGCTGCCGTCGCTGCTGGCGCTGGGCTTCGTGGCGATGGCCCTGGGCTGGCGCTGGGGCGGTGATCTGCGGGCGTTTCTGCTGGCCGGCACCGGCATGGCCGCCGTGGCGGCGGCGGTGATGGCGCTGATCGGCTGGGCCAGCGGGCTGGGCTTCGGCTGGGTCTTCACCCTCGGTACCGCCAACGTGGTGCGCAGCTGGATGTCGCCGCCGACGCTGCTCGCACTCGGGACCGGCCAGGTCGGGATCCTGCTGGGCCTGGGCGATCACACCACCGCGGTGCTGTCGCTGACGCGTGGCATCGGCGTGCTGATCATCGCGGTGATGGTCCTCTGGCTGCTCCTGGTGGTGTTCCAGGGCCGGCTGCACCCGGTCGGCGGACTCGGCGTCGCGCTGGGCGTCACGGTCTTGCTGTTCCCGGTGGTGCAGCCGTGGTACCTGCTGTGGGCGATCATCCCGCTGGCCGCCTGGGCGACCCGTCCGAGTTTCCGGATCGCGGTGATCGCGGTGACGCTGGTGGTGGGGATCTTCGGCCCGACCGCCAACGGCGACCGCTTCGCGCTGTTCCAGATCGTGGACGCCACCCTGGCCAGCGCGGTGGTGGTGCTGATGCTGTTCCTGCTGACCTACCGGCGGCTGCCGTGGCGGGAGTTGCCGGCCGAACCCGGCAGCCCGGCGGACGGCACAGCGGCGCAGGAACCCACCCCGCGGTCGGCCGCCGCCACCGACGCTTACGCTGATTCCCCGTGAACTCAGTTGTCGCGGTGCGGTTGCGCGGAGTGCGCAAGCGTTACGGGACCGGTCCGTCTGCGACCGAGGCGGTTGCCGGCCTGGATCTCGAGGTGCACACCGCCGAAGTGTTCGCGCTGCTCGGACCGAACGGTGCCGGCAAGACGACGACGGTCGAAATGTGTGAAGGCTTCGTGCGCCCGGACGCCGGCACCATCGAGGTGCTCGGGCTGGATCCGATCGCCGACAATGACCGGCTGCGGGCTCGAATCGGGGTGATGTTGCAGGGTGGCGGCGGCTACCCGGCGGCCCGCGCCGGCGAGATGCTCAAGCTGGTGGCGTCGTATTCGGCGAACCCGCTGGACCCGCAGTGGCTGCTGGACACCCTCGGGCTCACCGATGCCGCCCGCACCACCTACCGCCGGCTCTCGGGCGGCCAGCAACAGCGGCTCGCGCTGGCCTGCGCCCTGGTCGGCCGCCCGGAGCTGGTGTTCCTCGACGAACCGACCGCGGGCATGGACGCCCACGCCCGGCTGCTGGTGTGGGAGCTGATCGACGCGCTGCGCCGCGACGGCGTGACCGTGGTGCTGACCACCCACCATCTGCGCGAGGCCGAGGAACTGGCCGACCGGCTGCTGATCATCGACCACGGTGCGGCGGTGGCCGCCGGCACCCCCGAGGAGTTGACCCGCAGCGGCGCCCAGGGGCAGGTGCGGTTCACCGCACCCCCACGGTTGGATCTGTCGCTGCTGGTCACGGCGTTGCCGGAGGACTATCGCGCCACCGAGGTGCTGCCCGGCGAGTACCTCGTCGAGGGCCCGGTCGACCCGCAGGTGCTGGCGACCGTGACCGCGTGGTGCGCCCGTCTCGACGTGCTGGCCACCCAGCTGCGGGTGGAGCAGCGCAGCCTGGAGGACGTGTTCTTGGAGCTGACCGGACGGGAGCTGCGCGCATGAAGCCCGATCAGTCGTTCCCGCCCGGCACCTTCACCCCCGACCCGCGGCCCAGCAGTGTGGCGGCCATGCTCGCCGCGCAGTATCGGCTGGAGCTGACGCTGCTGCTGCGCAACGGCGAGCAACTGCTGCTGACGATGTTCATCCCGATCACCCTGCTGGTCGGGCTGTCGCTGCTGCCGCTGGGCCCGTTCGGCGACGGCCACGCCGAGCGCGCCTCCACGCTGCTGCCGGTGATCATGTCGCTGGCGGTGATCGCCACCGCGTTCACCGGGCAGGCGATCGCGGTGGCGTTCGACCGCCGCTACGGGGCGTTGAAACGACTGGGCGCCACCGCGCTGCCGGTGTGGGGCGTCATCACCGGCAAGTCACTGTCGGTGGCGACGGTGGTGCTGCTGCAGTCGGTACTGCTCGGGGCGATCGGCGTCGCGCTGGGCTGGCGGCCGACGCCGCCCGGACTGGGCCTGGGGGCGGTGGTCATCGCGCTGGGGACGGCGTGTTTCGCGGCGATGGGCCTGCTGCTCGGCGGCAGTCTGCGCGCCGAGATCGTGCTGGCCGTCGCCAACCTGATGTGGTTCGTGTTCGGCGGGTTTTCCGCGCTGACGGTGGAGACCGATCTGGTGCCCCAGGCGGTCCGCTGGCTCGCCCGGCTGACGCCGTCGGGGGCGCTCACCGAGGCGCTGGCGCAGGCCCTGACCGTCTCGTTCGACTGGTTCGGCCTCGCGGTGCTGACGGTGTGGGGTGTGCTGGCGGGCGCCGGCGCGGTGCGCTGGTTCCGGTTCAGCTGACCTGCCCCGTCCTGCCTACTACGGGCTGTAGTTAGCGATCCTCTACGATCACCGCGTGGGACGGTTCCTGATGCGCCTGGTGGATCTGCTGCCCGACCCCGGCCTGCGCACCCAGCGACTGCTGGCCGCCGCGGTCGTCTTCACCCAGGGCTTCATCTCGGTCACCGGCGCGATCGTGCGCGTCACCGCCTCGGGGCTGGGCTGCCCGACCTGGCCGCAATGCTTCCCGGGCAGTTACGTCCCGGTGGCGGTCTCCGAGGTGCCGCGGATCCACCAGGCCATCGAGTTCGGCAACCGCATGGTCACCTTCGCCGTGGTCATCACCTCGGCGCTGGCGGTGCTCGCGGTGATCCGGGCGCGGCGGCGCACCGAGGTGCTGGTCTACGCCTGGCTGATGCCGGCCTCCACGGTGGCCCAGGCGGTGATCGGCGGCATCACGGTGCGCACCGGACTGGCGTGGTGGACCGTCGCGGTGCATCTGCTGGTCTCGATGCTGATGGTGTGGCTGGCGGTGCTGCTCTATGTGAAGGTGGGCGAGCCCGACAGTGCGGCCGCCGTGGTCCGCCATCGGGTACCGACGCCGTTGCGCGCCTTGACCGCGCTGTGCGCCGCCACGCTGGCCGCGGTGCTGGTGACCGGCACCCTGGTGACCGGCGCCGGGCCACACGCCGGCGACAAGAGCGCAACCCGCACGGTGGCCCGGCTCAAGGTGGAGGTGGCCACGCTGGCCCACCTGCACGAGTCGCTGCTGATCGGTTTCCTCGGCATGCTGGTCGGCCTGGGATTCGGGCTGGCCGCGGTGCAAGTGGCCAAGCCGGTGGCTCACCGGCTGACGGCGGTGGTCGTGCTGACCCTGGCGCAGGGGCTGATCGGCGTGGTCCAGTACTTCACCGGGGTGCCCGCCGTGCTGGTCATCATGCATGTCGCGGGCGCGGTGCTGGTCACCGGTGCCACCGCGGCGCTATGGGCGTCGCTGCGCGAGCGGGCCGAGCCCGAGCCGCTCTAGCGCGGATTCGACGCACAGCACGAACCGGCGCTGCGCGCTGTCCCGGTCGGTGGCGCTGAGTCGGCGCCAACCCAGTTGCGGCGCAATAAGATCCAGGCTCAGCAGGCGCGCGTCGGCCGGTGGGCCGGTCACGTCGGCCCGGGCGTAGAGCAGGTCGTCGATCCGGATGCTCAGGCGCTCGGCGGCCGCGCGCAGCGCCGACCGGCCCAGGTCCCACATCTCGAAGTCGGGGTCGACGGCCGGCTCCCCACCCGCCACCGCGAACGCATGCGACTGCCCGCCGCCGAAGAACACCAGCGCTATCGCATCCTCGCCGGCCGGCCCGGACGCCGTCGGCACCCCGGCGTACTCGAGGTCGCGCAGGTAACGCTCGTCGGCGTTCCAGGCCACCACGTCAGGATCGTTGAGCAGATTGCGAACCCGCCGGGTCCAGGCCAGGAACGCCTGGTCCCGCGTCACGTCGTCGTGGGCGGCCCGCAGGATCACCAGATCCGCCTCCAGGGCTTCGGGATCGTCCCAGGCCAGCGACCGGGCCTGCAGGCCGCGGCGCCGCAACGCATCCACCAGACCCGCATCGTCGGCACGGCCGGTGGTCTCGCCCGCCGACAGCGGGTCACCCGCCAACACGATGCGCGGGTGGAAGATGTCGGGCCGGGCCAGCTTCATGCAGACCTCACA
>CAYNJD010000119.1:0-9407 GCA_964397355.1 uncultured Mycobacterium sp.
GCTGACGGGTGACCAGGAACGGCAGCAGCACGTCGGAGATCCGGGAGAACTCCCCCGCCCGCACGATCAGGTAGTTCTCGTGGCAGCCGTAGGAGTTGCCGGCCGAGTCGGTGTTGTTCTTGAACAGGTAGATGTCGCCGCCGATGCCCTCGTCGGCCAGCCGTTGCTCGGCGTCGATCAGCAGGTCCTCGAGCACCCGTTCCCCGGCCCGGTCGTGGGTGACGAGCTGGATCAGGCTGTCGCACTCCGCGGTGGCGTACTCAGGGTGACTGCCCACGTCGAGGTACAACCGAGCACCGTTGCGCAGGAACACATTCGAGCTGCGGCCCCACGACACCACCCGGCGGAACAGATACCGTGCCACCTCGTCGGGCGACAGCCGCCGATGGCCGTGAAAGGTGCAGGTGACACCGAATTCGGTCTCGATGCCCATAATTCTGCGCTGCACGTCATTGAGCGTAGCCGTTGAGCAACCGCAACGGTGGTCAGGCTCGCCCTCGCGCGGCCGGTGGCGTGGCGGTCAGGCCGGCGGGCTCGGCGCGGTGTCGAGGGTTTCCACCACGACCTGTGCCACCTGGCGCATCGTGGTTCGCTTGTCCATCGCCGCCCGCTGGATCCACTTGAACGCCTCCGGCTCGCTCAGCCCCTGCTTGGCCTGCAGCAGTCCCTTGGCCCGCTCGATGAGCTTGCGGGTCTCCAGTTGCCCGGACAGGTTGCTGACCTCGCGTTCCAGGGCGGTGATCTCCTCGGACCGGCTGACCGCCAGCTCGATGGCCGGGACCAGGTCCCCGGCCGAGAACGGCTTGACCAGATAGGCCATCGCCCCGGCGTCGCGGGCGCGTTCCACCAGCTCGCGCTGACTGAATGCGGTGAGCATGACGATCGGCGCGATGCGTTTGCCGGCGATCTCCGAGGCCGCGTCGATGCCGTCGCGGCGCGGCATCTTCACATCGATGATCACCAGGTCCGGGCGCAGCCGTTCGGCCAGATCGACGGCCTCCTGGCCGTCGCCGGCCTCGCCCACCACCTCGTAGCCCTCTTCGCGCAGCATTTCGGCGAGGTCCAGCCGGATCAGCGCCTCGTCCTCGGCGATCAGGACCCGGCGAGCCGGGCGAGCGGTGCTGTCGGACCCGGAGGTGGGCTGGGAGGCGGTCATCACCCCATTCTGTCGCGGCTGCCGGCGGCGGCAACCCCGCGGGGCATCGTCTAATGTGGAGACCCGCGCGCACGCGCTGGGCCCTCGTATCCCAACTGGCAGAGGAAACGGATTCAAAACCCGTACAGTGTGAGTTCGAATCTCACCGAGGGCACCACAATTCCCCAATCAGCGGGGCCAGTACATGATCACACCCACCCCGGCCAGACAGATCAGCGCGCCGAGGACGTCGGCGCGGTCGGGCCGGAAGCCGTCGAACGCCATTCCCCACGCCAGTGAGCCCGCGACGAACACCCCGCCGTAGGCGGCCAGGATGCGGCCGAAGTGGGCGTCGGGCTGCAGCGTCGCCACGAAGCCGTACAGTCCCAGCGCGATTACCCCGGCTCCGGCCCACAGCAGGCCGCGGTGTTCCCGCACGCCCTGCCATACCAGCCAGGCGCCGCCGATCTCGGCTATGGCGGCCAGCGCGAACAGCGCAATCGAACGCATCACCATGGCCGTTGACCTTAACCAGCCGGTGAAACCCCCGACTGCGCAGCTCGCGGGACTACGCTGTGCAAGGTGACCGTCAAGCGGTTCCGTGCGGTGCCGGCCGAGGCCCAGACCCCCTACCGGCACTCGCATTGTGTGCCGGCCCGCACCCGCCACTATGCGGCGCGGCTGTCGCAGCGGCTGCGGATCCTCAAGGTGTCGGCGGGGCTGGCCGCGATCATCAGCGCCGGCTTCGGCCTGCTGGAGATCTGGGCCGACCCCACCTACTGGTGG
The DNA here is from genome assembly GCA_964397355.1 of uncultured Mycobacterium sp. Taxonomy (GTDB): domain Bacteria; phylum Actinomycetota; class Actinomycetes; order Mycobacteriales; family Mycobacteriaceae; genus Mycobacterium. The sequence continues at coordinate 1,922 of CAYNJD010000119.1, forward strand.
ATCGGGGCGCTGAACCTGGTCGCCGCCGCGGCCTTCATCCTGACCCCGCTGCTCTACCACTACGGCGAGCTGATCGCGCCGCTGATGTTCGTCGCCATCGCCTACCTGGCGACCTTCGTGGTGTGTTGGGTGGTCGGAACCGGATCCGGCATCCAGTTCTACTTCCTGGCCGCGGCATCGATCAGCGTGCTCATCCTGGGAGTGGACCGGATCAAGCTGGCCGCCGTGGTGGCCGGGATCGGCGCCGCGCTGACCATCATCCTGGAGTTTCAGGTCCCGGTCGACAACCTGGACCAGCCGGACTGGCTGCGCAACCTGTCGTTCGTGCTGGTGGTCATCTCGGCGTGCTTCATGGTGGTCGCGACGATCTGGTACGCGTTACGCGAGATCGCCCACACCGAGGCGGCGATGGAGGCCGAGTACGAACGCTCCGAAGCACTGCTGGCCAACATCCTGCCGGCCGCCGTCGCCGACCGGCTGAAGAACCCGGTGGTGGACGTGATCGCCGACAGCTATCCCGACGCCTCGGTGCTGTTCGCCGATATCGCCGACTTCACCCGGCGGGCCAGCCAGACCGATCCCGGCCAGCTGGTCGAGTTCCTCAACGACCTCTACACCGGCTTGGACCGGCTCGTCGACCGGCACGGCCTGGAGAAGATCAAGACCAGCGGTGACTCCTACATGGTGGTCAGTGGTGTTCCCGACCCGCGACCCGACCATCTGCATGCCCTGGCGCGGTTGGCGCTCGACATCGCCGACACCATCGCCGAGCTGCGGGATCCGCTGGGCCGGCCGGTGTCCTTGCGGATCGGCCTGGCCACCGGGCCGGTGGTGGCCGGTGTGGTGGGCAACCGCCGGTTTTTCTACGACGTATGGGGCGACGCGGTGAATCTGGCGTCCCGGATGGAGTCGACCGGCGTGCAGGACCGCATTCAGGTGCCGCAGGATGTCCGCGACCGGTTGAGCGGCGAGTTCGTGTTCGAGGAACGCGGCGACGTCAAGGTCAAGGGCAAGGGCATCATGCACACCTGGTTCCTGGTGGGGGCGCGGACCCCGGCCGCCCCCGACGCGGCGTCACGCTCATTGTCGGTCACCCCCGCGCGCTGATTCCGGTGACGCGACCGGCTTCGGTAGGGTGCCGGATCAGGCTGTCCCACAACGCACGAGGAGCGCAATGACGAGGCTTTTGGCTGTGCTCGGCTCGCTGGCCGGACTCGGCACCACCGTCAACGGTTACCGCCCGTTGGCCAAGCACGGCTATCCGTCGCTGTATGCGTTCGCCTTCGGCCTGTTCGCCTCGGAACTCCCGCTGCAGCTGATCGCCGGGCAGTCCGCGGCGTTGGCATGGGTGTCGCGGTGGTTGTCGCCGCGGGCCCGATGGATCGGCTGGCTGGTCTCGGCGCTGTCCTGGCTGGGCCTGCTCGGGCTGAACCACGCCGGGCGCACCGCGAACCGGCCGTTGACGGCGGCACTGGACGCCGAACTCGGCGCGGACCGGCGCACCGACGGCCGTGACCTGTGGAAGCAGCCCGGCCCGGACGGCGAACCCGCGAAGGCGCCCGGCGTGGTGCGCATGCTGCGCGTCTACCGCGACTACGCCACCGACGCCGACATCCCCTACGGCGAGTACGGCGGCCGCAACACCCTCGACGTGTGGCGTCACCGCGACCTCCCGCGAGACGGTCGCGCCCCGGTGCTGCTTCAGGTGCCCGGCGGCGCCTGGATGGTGGGAAGCAAACGCGGCCAAGCGCATCCGCTGATGAGTCACTTGGTGGAACGGGGCTGGGTGTGTGTGTCCATCAACTATCGGCTCAGCCCACGGTCCACCTGGCCCGATCACATCGTCGACGTCAAGCGCGCGCTGGCCTGGACGAAAGCCCACATCGCCGACTACGGCGGTGACCCGGACTGGGTGGCGGTCACCGGCGGCTCGGCGGGTGGCCACCTGTGCGCGCTGACCGCGCTGACCGCCGGCGACGCACGTTTTCAGCCCGGTTTCGCCGGCGCCGACACCAGCGTGCGCGCGGCGGTCCCGTTCTACGGCGTCTACGACTTCACCGGCGACACCGAACTGCACCCGCTGCTGACACCGGCGCTGCAGGCCTACGTGTTCAAGCAGAGCCGACGTCGCTTTCCGGACAACTTCCGCGACGCCTCGCCGATGACCTACGTAACGGCCGATGCGCCACCGTTTTTCGTTCTGCACGGCAGCAACGACTCGCTGGTGCCGGTCGAGCAGGCCCGCGCCTTCACCGCCCGGCTGCGGGATGTCAGCACCAACCCCGTCGTCTACGCCGAGTTGCCGGTGGCCCAGCACGCCTTCGACATCCTCGGTTCGGCGCGGGCCGCGCACGCGGCAGTTGCCGTCGAACAGTTCCTCGCCGAGATCTACGCCCGGCAGACCGCCCGGGTTGCCTGACCCACCGAACAGATATCACGGCCGCAACGGGGTATCTGTGCCACACTGCGGCCATGGAAACAACCCCCTCGAGCCTGCTACCGCAGCTGTGGAAGTCGACGCTGGTCTCCGGTGTTCTGGCCCTGGTCCTGGGCGTGCTGATCCTGGCCTGGCCCGGCCAGACCGTGCTGGCCGCCGCCGTGCTGTTCGGCATCTACTTGCTGATCACCGGGGCCGCGCAACTGATCTTCGCGTTCAGCCTGCCGGTCGTGTCGGCGGGCGGACGGGTGTTGCTGTTCCTGAGCGGCACCGCGTCGGTGATTCTGGCCGTGCTGTGCTTCCGGCATTTCAACGCCGACGAGGAGCCGCTCGCGGTGCTGCTGCTGGCCATCTGGATCGCGGTCGGGTTCATCTTCCGCGGTGTGGCCACCACCGTCGCGGGCATCAGCGACCCGGTGTTGCCGGGCCGCGGCTGGCACATCTTCATGGGGGTGGTCAGCCTGCTGGCCGGTCTGGTCACGCTGGCGGCTCCGTTCACCTCGCTGTGGGTGTTGGCGCTGGTCGTGGGTAGCTGGCTGATCGTCATCGGCATCGCCGAGATCGTCACGGCGCTCAACGTGCGGACCGCCTCCCGCAAGATCGACGCCGCACGGTCGGGCGAATAGCCGGCGTCCGTCGGCTCGGGCGCCCGACGGCGCCAACGCGGGTAGGCTGACTCGTGACCCGTTTGACACCTGTCTGATGCTCTGATGTGGAGTCCGCGCAATGCCCGAGTCCGGCACGCCCTCGCTGTCGCCCGAGTCTCAACCGTCCTGGCCACCAGCCGGCGGTGGCTATCCCCCGCCGGGCTACCCGTACCCATATCCGGCGGCCGGTCAATACCCCGGCTACCCGCCACCCGGGGTGGCCAGTGCACCCCGAAACGGTATGGGCATCGCGGCGCTGGTGGTGGCCATCGCCGGCATCGTGACCGCGTTGTCGGTGATCGGTGGCGTGGTGCTGGGAATCGTCGCGGTGATCCTCGGCTTCGTCGGCCGCGGTCGTGCCAAACGCGGTGAGGCCGACAACGGCGGCGTCGCGATCGCCGGCATCGTGTTGGGCGCGCTGGCGGTGATCGCCGGAATCGGCTGCATCTTCGTCTACGTCGGCATCTGGCGGACGGCGGGCGCCGGCGACTACGTGGACTGCATGACGAAGGCGGGTTCAGATGCCGCCGCCCAGCAGGAATGCACCGACCAGTTCCGTGAGCACTTCGAGAACACCTTCGGCAGCGCCGACGCTCCCTCGGTGCAGGAGTCGTCGGACTCGGCGCTGATGCCCGCCTAGCGTTTGGCGCTGGGAAAGTACTTCAGCACACCCTCTTGGGTGACGGTGGCCAGCAACTGCCCGGATCGGTCGAAGAAGTGCCCGGTTCCCAAACCGCGGGAGTCCGCCGCCACCGGCGACGAGGTGGAATACAGCACCCAGTCGTCGAACCGTATCGGGCGGTGGAACCACAGCGTGTGGTTGGCACTCGCGGCGAAGATCCGGTCATAGCCCCACGACAGCCCGTGGGTGGTGATGATCGAGTCCAGCACCGTGGTGTCCGAGGAGTACACCATCAGGGCGGTGTGCAGCACCGGATCGTCGGGCAACACCCCGTCGGCCTTGACCCAGACCCGGTTGTGGGCGAGTTGCTGCCCCTTGTCGCGCATCACCCAGGCGGGATCGTTGGTGTAGCGCCACTCGATCGGGTGCGGCGCCTTGACGAAGCCGGGCACCACTTCCTCGTAGCCGCGCAGCAGATCGCGCAACCTGGGCAGCGTGTCCGGGGCGGGCACCTCGGGTGCTTCGACGCTGTGCTCGAGCCCGCGGCCACCCGACAGATAGGAGACCATTGAGGTCGCCACCAGGGTGTCGCCCTGCATGGCGTCGACCCGGCGGTTGGCGAACCGGCGCTCGTCACGCAGCCGGTGCACCCGGAATTCGATGTCGCGGGCCGGATCCCCGCCGTTGATGAAGTGCACCGAGAGCGCACCGGGCGGCAGGTGCTCGGCGACGGTACGGCTCGCGGCCACCAGCGACTGCGCCATCAGCTGGCCGCCGAAGGTACGCAACGGGGTCTTGCTGGGATGCGAACCGACGAAGACGTCGTCTCGAATGGCCTTGAGGTCGAGAACAGCCAGCAGTTCCGCGAAGTCCGTATTCGGCTCGGCGGGCACTAGACGTCGTCCTCCCCGATCCGATGGACGTGGATCAGGTTGGTCGAGCCGACGGTTCCCGGCGGCGCGCCCGCGACGATGACCACCAGGTCACCGCGCTGGTAGCGGCCCAATTCGAGCATCGCCTTGTCCACCTGACGGATCATGCCGTCGGTCGACTGCATCTGCGGGACGATGAAAGTCTCAGTGCCCCAGGTCATTGCGAGCTGGCTGCGAACTTCGGGCAGTGCGGTGAACGCCAGCAGCGGCAGTGGGGTGTGCAGCCGGGCCAGCCGGCGCACGGTGTCACCTGATTGGGTGAATGCCACCAGCGCCTTGGCGTCGAGGCGTTCACCGATCTCACGGGCCGCGTAGGAGATCACCCCGCGCTTGGTGCGCGGCACATGCGTCAACGGCGGTGCCGCCGTGGAGTTCTCTTCCACGGCGCACACGATCCGGCTCATCGTCCGCACGGCCTCCAGGGCGTATTTGCCGACCGCGGTCTCACCGGACAGCATCACCGCGTCGGCGCCGTCGAGCACCGCGTTGGCCACGTCGGACGCCTCCGCACGGGTGGGACGGAAGTTCGAGATCATCGACTCCAGCATCTGGGTCGCGACGATCACCGGGCGGGCGTTCTCCCGAGCCACCTGAATTGCGCGTTTCTGTACCAGGGGCACCTCTTCGAGGGCCAGCTCCACCCCCAGGTCGCCACGGGCCACCATCACCGCGTCGAAGGCCAGTACCACCGCCTCGAGGTTGTCGATGGCCTCCGGCTTCTCCAATTTGGCGATCACCGGGACCCGGCGCCCGACGCGGTCCATCACCTCGTGCACCAGTTCGACGTCCGACGGCGAGCGCACGAACGACAGCGCCACCATGTCGACACCGAGAGTCAGGGCGAACTCGAGATCCTCGATGTCCTTGTCCGACAGCGCGGGAGCGGACACGTTCATGCCGGGCAGCGAGATGCCCTTGTGGTTGCTGACCGGACCGCCCTCGGTGACGGTGCACACCACGTCCTCGCCGTCGATGTGCTCGACCACCAGCCCGACCTTGCCGTCGTCGACCAGCACACGGTCGCCCGGTGCGGCGTCGGCGGCCAGTTGCTTGTAGGTGGTGGACACCCGGTCGTGATCGCCGGGGCAGTCGGCGACGGTGATCCGCACGGTTTCGCCGTTGGCCCAGTAGGTGTGGCCCTCGGCGAAACGCCCGAGGCGGATCTTGGGGCCCTGCAGATCGGCGAGCACGCCGACGGCCCGGCCGGTCGCGTCCGAGGCGCTGCGCACCCACTCGTAGGAGGCTTGGTGGTCTTCGTGGTCGCCGTGGCTGAAGTTCAACCGGGCCACGTCCATGCCCGCGTCGACCAGTGCCCTGACCATCTCCGCGGAGTGGGTCGCCGGGCCAAGAGTGCAGACGATCTTTCCGCGTCTATTCACGCCGCAAGCATAGTCGGGCCGGTTGGGCCGGCTGCCGACGCTTGGTGCCAGCGCAAACCCGGTTGCGCGCAGCGGCCTCGGCGCGTCAGAGCGTGTCCCGCAGCGGTAGACCCCGCCTGTCGTGGACCCGCCCGGTGAGGATCAGGATCGCCTCGACGATGCCCCAGATGATCGGCACAGCGATACCGATCCCCCACGTTGCGACCGTGGCGAGCAGACAGGTCAACAACTGCGCTACCCCCAGCCCGATTTGGCCGAGGTAGATGCGTCCGAACCCGAGGAATCCGAACAGCCCGAGCAGCTGAAGCAGCGCCGCGGTCACTTTCGACTTCTCCGAGTACGGCTGCCCGGTCACCGGATGGCGGCCATGGGGTGCCGACGCGTCGGGGTAGCCCGGGTACGGCGGCGGGTAGCCCGGCGGCTGTGGGTAGGGCTGCCAGCTGCTCTGCTGCCCCGGCGGCGGCCACGACGGATCGGTCATGTCTGCAGGATGCCAGAAAATCCGACGATGCCGCGTGAGCCGGTATCAGGGCTGCTCAGCGTCTTCCGCGGCGCCGGAGTCGTAGCCGGAATCGCCGACCGCTTCGGGTGTTCACGTCGGATTCCGGCTCGGTCTCGTCGGTGTCTTCGGTGTCTTCGGTGTCGTTGTCGGGCTCGTCGGTTTCCGGTTCGGGTTCGGGTTCGTCGGTGACTTCACCGGTCCCGTCGGCTTCCGGCTCGGGTTCGTCGGTTTCTGGTTCGGGCTCGTCGGCATCGTCGGCTTCTGCGGTGTCCGCAGCGTCCTCGTCGGGTTCATCGGTTTCCGGTTCGGCCTTTTCGGTGGCTTCGTCGGTCCCGTCGGTTTCCGGCTCAGCCTCGCCTGCCTCCGGCTCGGCGTCGCCGGTTTCCGGTTCAGCCTCGTCTGCCTCCGGTTCAGCCTCGTCTGCCTCCGGCTCGGCGTCGCCGGCTTCCGGCTCAGCCTCGTCTGCCTCCGGCTCGGTCTCGTCGGCATCTGCGATGTCGGCGGTGTCGTCGTCAGCCCCGTCGGTCCCGCCGGTGACGTCGGTTTCCTGGTCGGCTTCGGGCTCACTGGCCTCCACCGCGGGTTCGTCGGTGTCTTCACCCGTCTCGTCGGTTCCCGGCTCGACCTCGTCGGACTCCGGCTCGGCGTCGCCGGTTTCTGCTTCGGGCTGGTCGGCGTCTGCGATGTCTGCAGTGTCTTCGCCGGCCCCGTCGGTCTCGTCGGTCTCATCGGCTTCCTGGTCGGCTTCGGCTCCAGGCTCGCCGACCTCCGCCGCGAGTTCGTCGGCGCCCTCCGACTCATCAGCCTTTTCGTCGGCTTCGCCAACGTCGTCGCTGCCCTCGTCGTGATCCGCGTCGGGTTCGCCGCCAGCCAGACCGTCCTCGTCCACCTCGGCAGCTGTGTCGACCTCGGTGTCTGCGTCGAGCGCGGTGCCCTCGTCGACGTCGGTACCTTCGTCGACGTCGGT
>CAYNJD010000120.1:0-9346 GCA_964397355.1 uncultured Mycobacterium sp.
GTGCCGTCGGCGAGGCCCACCAGGAACACCGCGTCCCACTCCAGGCCCTTGGCCGCGTGCAGGGAGGCCAGGGTGACGCCCTGCACCGTCGGGGGGTGGCGGGCGTCGGCGCGCATCCGCAGTTCGGCCAGCAGACCGGGCAGGTCCAGGCCGGGCCGGGCCGCCACTTCGTCGTCGACCAGTTCGGCCAGTGCACCGAGTGCCTCCCAGCGCTCCCGCGCCTTGGCGCCGCTCGGCGGTTCGGCGGTCAGCCCCAACGGTTCGAGCACGCCGCGGACGGTCTCGGGCAGTGCCGACCCGACGTCGTCGCCGCGCTCCGCGAACCGCCGCAACGCCACCAGCGCCTGGCGGATCTCTTGGCGGGTGAAGAACCCCTCACCGCCGCGCACCTGGTAGGCGATGCCGGCCTCGGTGAGCGCCTCCTCATACACCTCGGACTGCGCGTTGATCCGGTACAGCACGGCGATCTCGGCGGGCGCGGTGCCGCCGTCAATCAACCGGGCGATGGACTTGGCCACCGCGGCGGCCTCGGCGACCTCGTCGGGATGCTCCCGAAAGGTCGGCGCCGGGCCGGGCTCGCGCTGACCGACCAGCTTGAGCTTGCTGCCCGCCACCCGCCCGCGGGCCGCGGCGATCACCCGGTTGGCCAGCGACACCACCTCCGGGGTGGAGCGGTAGTCGCGTTCCAGGCGCACCAGGGTGGCGTCGGGGAACCGGCGGGTGAAGTCGAGCAGGTAGCGCGGCGAGGCGCCGGTGAACGAGTAGATCGTCTGGTTGGCGTCGCCGACCACCGTCAGGTCGTCGCGCTCCCCCAGCCAGGCCGACAACACCCGCTGCTGCAGCGGGGTGACGTCCTGGTATTCGTCGACGACGAAGCAGCGGTAGCGGTCTCGGAACTCGGCGGCCACCGCCGCGTCGTTCTCGATCGCGGCGGCGGTGTGCAGCAGCAGGTCGTCGAAGTCGAGCATCGCCACTTCGCCGCGGGCCTTCAGCGCCTCATAACCGGCGTAGACGTCGGCCAGCTTCGCGGCGTCCACCGGGGTGTCCCGGCCGGCGGCCGCGACCGCCTCGGGATACTGTTCCGGGGAGATCAGCGACGCCTTGGCCCACTCGATCTCGCCGGCCACGTCGCGCACATCGTCGTTGCTCAACCGCAGCCCGGCGTGACCGGCGGCGCGCGCGACCACGCCGAACTTGCGGTCCAGCAGTTCCCAGCCGGTGTCGCCGACCACCCTCGGCCAGAAATAGCGCAGCTGGCGGCGCGCGGCGGCGTGGAACGTCAGCGCCTGCACCGCGCTGATGCCCGCCGTCGCGCCCGCTGCCGAGCCCAGTGCCCGCAGCCGGGAACGCATCTCGCCGGCGGCGCGCTGGGTGAAGGTCACCGCCAGCACCTGCCCGGGCGCCACGTGACCACCGGCGACCAGCGCCGCGATGCGGTGGGTGATGGTGCGGGTCTTGCCGGTCCCGGCGCCGGCCAGCACGCACACCGGCCCGCGGGGCGCCAGTACCGCGGCACGCTGCTCGTCGTCCAGGCCGGCGATCAGCGCCTGCGTCGGGTCAGCCATGGCGTCCATTTTGGCAGGACCGACCGACGCGACTACGTTTGATTACTTATGACCGTCAGCGATCCGCCGCTCATCATGTACACGACGCAATGGTGTGGCTACTGCCGCCAGCTCAAGAAGGCCCTGGAGAAGTTCGAGATCGACTACGACGAGATCAACATCGAGCAGGACCCGACGGCCGCCAAATTCGTCGAGACCGCCAACGGCGGCAACCGCACGGTTCCGACGCTGCGCTTCGCCGACGGCTCGACGTTGACCAACCCGACCGCGCGTGAGGTCAAGGCCAAGCTGGACCGGCTGCACGGCTGAGGCGGCTGCGGGTGCGGGTCAGCACGATTCCGCCCACGATTCGATGATCGTCCGGGCGATCGAGATCGACCCGGGCAACAGCAGCTTCGCGTCGCGGGAGCCGCCGTCCCAGGCTCCGGCTCGCAGCGCGGCCCGCACCTCCCCGCGGCTGAACCAGGCGGCCTCGGTGATCTCGCCGTCACTGAAGACGAACTGCTGCCCCCGGTCGGCGACGGCGTGGAACCCCACCATCAGCGACCGCGGGAACGGCCAGGGCTGGCTGCCCAGATAGCTCACGTCGCGCACCGCCAGGCCGACCTCCTCGTGGACCTCCCGCACCACGCAGGCCTCGAACGACTCGCCGGCTTCGACGAAACCCGCCAGCAGCGAGAACATCCGCAGCGGCCAGTTGTGCTGGCGGGCCAGCACCACGTGGTCGGCGCCGTCGTGCACCAGACAGATCACCGCCGGATCGATTCTCGGGAACTCCTCGGCGCCGGTCAGCGGGTTCGCCCGCGCCCACCCGCCGCGCACCGGTTTGGTCGGTGTGCCGTCGACAGCAGAAAACCTCGCGCTCTCATGCCAATTCAGCAGCGCGATCGCCGAGGACACCAGTTGGGCGCTGACATCGTCGAAAATGTCTCCGGTCGCGCGCAGGTCGAGCACCGAGACGCCGTCACCCGAAGGGGCCTGCAGCGCACCACGGATCGCCCAGACGTGGCGACCGTCCTCGATGCGGCCCAGAAACACCGCGTCCGGCGGCGGCGCGTCACCCAGGTCGGCGGCATCGTGCAGCACCACCCGGCCGTCGGCGACCAGCACCTGGTTGCGCGGGTCGACCCGCAGCAGCGCCGCGGCCGGCCAGCCGGCGATCGCGGCATCGGTATCGGTACGCAGCTGGTCGGCCCGGTCGGCACCGACCCGGGACAGCAGCGGGACCCGGCGCAGCTGGAAACTCACTGGTTCACCACGCTGCGTACGTAGAGCAGCCGGTCACCGTCCTCGAGCGCATCCACTTCGGGCGCATCGACGCGAAACAGCTTGCCGCCGCGAACCACACCCAGCACGATGTCACGCAGGTGCCGCGCCGACCCGCCGACCTCACCGGTCTCGACCTCTCGCTCGGCGATCGCGAATCCGGCATCCGGGGTCAGCAGGTCCTCGATGATCTCCACCACGCTGGGTGTGGTGGTGGCGATCCCGAGGAGCCGGCCCGCGGTCTCCGAGGACACCACCACCGAATCCGCGCCCGACTGTCGCAGCAGATGCTGATTCTCGGCTTCCCGGATCGCGGCCACGATGGTGGCGTTGGGCGCGATCTCGCGGGCGGTCAGGGTGACCAGCGCCGCGGTGTCGTCACGGCCCACGGCCACGATGATCGCCGCCGCGTTGTGGGCACTGGCCAGCCGCAGCACGTCGGACTTGGTGGCATCACCGCGCAACGTCACCAGGCCCTTGCCCTCGGCGCGGTCCAGCACGGCCTGGTCACTGTCGACCACCACGATGTCGTTCGGGGTGGTCGCCTCGTCGCCGAGCATCGCCGCGATCGCGGTCTTTCCTTTGGTGCCGTACCCGATGACGATGGTGTGGTCTCGCACCCTGCTCCTCCAACGCTGAATACGAAATGCCTGCCGGGAGTTCTCGGTGAACGCCTCCACCGTCGTTCCGACCAGCAGAATCAGGAACGCGATCCGCAGCGGGGTGATGACCAGTACGTTGATCATCCGCGCGTATTCGGTGACCGGCGTGATGTCGCCGTAGCCGGTCGTCGACAGCGTCACCGCCGAGTAGTAGAGGCAGTCCAGAAACGTCAACCGGTCGCCCTGGACGTCCTGGTAGCCGTCGCGGTCGGCGTAGACGAACAGCGTGGACACCAGCAGCGCCGCCAACGCGATGGCGATACGGCGATACACGATGCGGCCGGGGCCGCCCTTGCCCACTTCCGGCATGCGCATGCGGTGGACAAGCGCATGACTGGGCTGAGCGGTCAGTGATTCATCAAGGCCGCGCAGCCGCCGCCATCTAGCGTTCGCCACGACGAACGGTCATCGGTCAGCCTGACGCACGGACCCACTGTAACCACACCCGTCGTCAAGGGTTGAGCAGCGCGGCAAGCTCAGCGGAATCGGGCAGCTCATCGGGTACCACGGTGGTGCCGGTGCGCACGTAGTGGAAGGCGGCCCGCACCTGCGATTCGTCGCAGCCGGTCAGCGCTGCCCACGCCAGCCGGTACACGCCGAGCTGGACGGCGGCGTGCCGACGTGCCTCGGGACCGTCCGGTGACGCGCCGGTCTTCCAGTCCACCACGGTGACGCCGCCGTCCGGCTCGGCGAACACCGCATCGATGCGGCCCCGCACGATGGTCTGGCCCAGGGCCATCTCGAACGGCACCTCGACGGCGGTGGGGGTGCGAGCCGCCCACGGCGAAGCCAGGAACGCCGCCTGCAGGTCGGCCAGCTGCTGCGCATCCGCCCGGGCGGTGTCGGCATCGGCCGCACCGGGCAGGTCGTCGAGCTCGAAGAGCCGCTCGGCGCCGTAGAGCCGCTGCACCCAGTCGTGAAACGCGGTGCCCAGCGCGGCATGCGGATCCGGTCGGGTCGGGAGTCTGCGGGTCAGCCGCCGCGCCGCGGCGGCCGGGTCGCGGCTCAGCTCGACCAGGCTGCTCACCGAGACCTGGCTGGGCGGTGTCGGGGCGGGCTGCTCGGCGACCCGTGCCCGCTCGGCGAGCAACGCGTCGACGTCGGCGGTCCACGGCCCGGGCGCGCCGTCCCGGGGTTGACCCGCGGTGAGCGCCGCGACGACCAGTGCCGCGCCGCGTTCCACGTCAGCGCGCCGACCGGCCAGCGGATCCACCGGCCATACCGCTTCGATTGCATTGTCACACAACGGGTTTCGTTCTCCATCAGCGGGCGCCTCCGCCCACTGTTCGACCACCCCGCAACGCCGTCCGGCAGCGGCGGAACGCTCGATGACCGCCTTGAGCTCGGTCAGGAACTCCGACGGGCCGCGCGGCTTGGTGTCGCCGATGCCCCAGTGGTGGCCGGAGACCAGCAGGGTGCCCTCGGCGCGGGTCACGGCCACATAGAGCAGCCGGCGCTCTTCGTCGACACGGCGCTGATCGAGTCGGCGCTTGTGCTCGGAGATGGTGTCGGACAGCTGCTTTCGGTGCGTAATGGCATCAGTGTCGAGCACCGGGACGCCGTGCGCACCGGGTTTATGCGGCGGTCCCAGCTTCGGCTCTCCTACGTCGAGCCTCGCTGAACCGCTCGGCCCATGCGGCGGTCCCAGCTTCGGCTCTCCTACGTCGAGCCTCGCTGAACCGCCGGGTTCGGCCCGGTCGCCGCGCAGCAGCGGCGGCAGCTCGGAGGCATCCGAGAGCCAGCTGCGCCGCGAAGCGGTCGACGGAAACACCCGCGTCACCAGGTGCGGGACAGCCACCAGCTGCCATTCCAGCCCCTTCGCGGCGTGCACGGTGAGGATCTGAACCCGATCGGCGGCGACCGCGGGTGCGGCCGGCGCCAACCCGTGCTCCACCACGGCGGCCGCGTCCAGGTAGGCCAGCAGCCCCGGTAGAGACGCCGCGCCGCCGGCCCCCTCCACGTAGCCGGCGACCACGTCGGCGAACGCGTCGAGCTGTTCGGTGCCGGCCGCGGCCACGGTCACCGGCTGCGCCGCGCGCACCTCGCAGTCCAGGCCGAGTACCCGGCGCACCTCGGCGACCAGGTCGGGCAGCGGATGCCACAGGTGGCCGCGCAGCGCGGCCAGTTCCTCGGCCAGTGCGACAATGCGACGGTGCCCGGTGGCCGAATAGTGTTGGGCCGGCCCCGGGTCCGCGAGCGCGTCGGCCAGACATGCGGTGTCGGAGTCGGGTCCGGCCGCCGCGGCGATCTCCGCGGCTGAAGCCGGGCCGGCCGGGTGATCGGCCCGGGCCAGCTCGGCGGCACGGCGCCACAGCGCGGCCAGGTCGGCAGCACCGAGCCGCCACCGCGCACCGGTCAGCACCCGCATCGCCGCGGCACCGGCGGTCGGCTCGGCGACCAGCCGCAACATCGCCACCAGGTCGGCGACCTCCGGCACCGCCAGCAGCCCGGCCAGCCCCACCACCTCCACCGGGACGCCCCGGGCCCGGATCGCCTCGGCGAACGGCGCCGCGTCGGCGTTGCGCCGCACCAGCACCGCCGCAGTCGGCGGAGCGACACCGTGCGCGGCGGCTTGGGCGTAGCGGTGCGCCAACGCCGCCGCGACCCACTCGTGTTCGGCGGTGACGTCGCGCAGCAGCGCAAGCCGCACATCGCCCGGCGGCGCGTCCGGGCGGGACTGCAGTGTGCCGACGGCGACCGAGCGCCGGCGCGCCTCCTCGGAGACCGCGTTGGCCACGTGCAGCACCTCCGGCGGGTTGCGCCAACTGGTCCGCAGCTCCAGGGTGGGGGCCGGGGTGCCGTCGGAGAGCGGGAAGTCGGTGGCGAATCGGGGCAGGTTGGTGGCCGAGGCGCCACGCCAACCGTAGATCGACTGGATCGGGTCGCCCACCGCTGTCAGCGCCAAGCCGTCGTCGACCCCGCCGCCGAACAGCGACGACAACGCGATGCGCTGTGCGTGGCCGGTGTCCTGGTATTCGTCGAGCAGCACCACCCGGTAGGTGTCGCGCAGCCGGGCGCCGACGGCCTCGCTGTGCTGGGCCAGCCGGGCGGCGGTGGCCATCTGCGCACCGAAGTCCATCACCCGTTCCGCCCGCATCCGCTGGTGCAGCGCCTCGATCAGCGGCACCAGTTCGGCACGTTCGGTCTGGGTGTCGAGCATGTTGCGCAACGCCTGATTGGGTTCGGCACGCTGACGCGGGCCCGGCGGCAGGGTATGCACCAGCCGCTCCAGCTCCAGGTGGGTGTGGCGCAGCGCGTCGGTGTCCACCAGGTGTTCGGCCAATTGCCCGGACAAGCGCAGCACCATCTCGGTGATCGCGGCGGGGCTCCGGTCGGTGCGCAGCTCGCCGGGGTACCCGCTGACCACGTCGAACGCCAGCTGCCACAGCCCGGTCTCGGTGAGCAGCCGGGTGTCGGGTTCGATGCCCAGCAGCAGCCCGTGCTCGCGGAGCAGCGCGCCGGCGAAGGCGTGATAGGTGTTCACAACCGGCGCCGCCGTGGCCGGGCCACCGCCGGTTCCTTGCGGCTCGGCGACGATCAAGCCGGCGCCGGCCAGCCGGGCCAGCCGGGAGCGGACCCGGCGCAGCAGCTGGCCCGCGGCCTTGCGGGTGAACGTCAGCCCCAGCACCTGACCGGGCTCGGCGTAGCCGTTGGCGACCAGCCACACCACCCGGGCGGCCATGGTCTCGGTCTTCCCGGCGCCGGCCCCGGCGATCACCACCAGCGGACCCGGCGGTGCGGCGATCACCGCGGCCTGCTCGGCGGTGGGCTGGTGCAACCCGAGCGCGGCCGCCAGCTCGGCGGGGTCGTAGTGAGTTCTCACGCGCCGCTCCCGCCGGTGTGGGCCGGGCAGATCGGCCGGACCGGGCAGTGCCGGCAGCCGTCGTTGACCCGGGCGGTGAACTCCGGCCCGGCGGTGGCCGCGGCCGCGGCCGCGATGCGCTCCCGCCACTGCCGGCTGGTCTCGCCGGTGAGCGGGTCCTGTTCGCGTTCGGCGGCGCCGCCGGCCGCGGGCCTGGCCGGGTAGACCAGCCGGGCGCCGCCGGGCTGCTCGTCGGGCCCGATGAGTCCGGCCTCCACCGCCAGCTGGTAGACGGCCAGCTGCGCGTGCTGCTGCGCATCGTCCTTGCTGGCCGGGGTCTTGGCGGTCTTGACATCGACAACCACCAGCCGGCCGGCGGCGTCGCGTTCGACCCGGTCGATCCGGCCGCGCAGCCGGACCCCGTCGCCGGCGTCGATCACCCCGTCGAAGGCGACTTCGGTGCCGACCTCGGTGAGCCGGGCCCGGGTCTCGGCCCGCCACGCCAGGAACGTCTCGAGCATGGCGCGGTGCCGCTCGTGCTCGTTGGCCGCATGCCACCGCGATTCGAACGGCAGTTGCCGCCACGCCCGCTCCAACTCGGCCAACAGCTGCTCCCGGCCGCCGGCCGAGTCGGCGACCAGCGCGTGCATCACCGATCCGATCGTCGAGCGCAGGTCGCGGCCGTCGGTTCCGCCGTGCCGCTCGGCCAGCCAGCGCAACGGGCAGTCCAGCAAGCCCTGCAACGCCGACGGGGACAGCGTGACGACCTGCCCCTCGCCGGCGCCCCGCAGCGGCTCCTCGGTGCTCACCGGGGCGGCACCGTGCCAGTCCGCCGGGTCGGCGCCGGGTACCCCGGCTCGGGCCAGGCGCGCCAATTGCGTTGCGGCGTCCGCGCGTTCGTTGTCGCTGACAGCTCCGTCGGGGGCGCAGACCACGGCCCGCAGCCGCCCGACGAGCCCGGCCGCCGACAGCACCGGCGGCGCCACCACGGGCGCTGCCGGCACCCGCTCACCGTCGCCGGTGCCGCAGCCGGCGAGTTCGGCGAAGAACTCCGACGGGATCTGCTCCTCGGCGCCGCCGGTATCGCCCTCCCCGTCGACGGCGGTGATCACCAGCCGCCGCCGTGCCCGGCCCAGCGCCGCCACCAGTAACCGCCGCTCCTCAGCCAGCAGCGGCGCGCGGGCCGAGGTGTCTGCGCCGATGCCGTGCAGCGTGTCCAGCAGCCGGCCGGTGCCCAGCACGCCGCCGCGCGGGACGGTGTTGGGCCACAGCCCGTCCTGAACACCGGCGATGACCACCAGATCCCACTCGCGCCCGAGCGCGGCGTGAGCGCTCAGCACCGCGACGGCCTCGGCCCCTGCCGCCGGCTCGGCGCGCGGTGTCGCCAGTTGCATGGCGGTGACGTGTTCGATCAGGCCCGCCTGTGTGGCGACGGCGGTGCGCGCCACGTACTGCTCGGCGAGTTCGAACAGCGCGGTCACCGCATCCAGGTCCCGCCCGGCCGCCGCGCCGGCCGGCCCGCCGCGTTCGATCGCCGCCAGCCAGCGCTGTTGCAGCCCGGACCGGTTCCAGGCCTGCCACAGCGTGTGGTGCGGGTCGCGGCCGTCGGCGAGGCTGCGGGTCGCGGCCTGCAGCACCGCGCGCACCCTGCGCAGCGGGCGGCTGTGCGCGGCCGGCAGCCGGCCGGGGTCACCGGAGAGCACCGCCGCCAGCCGCTCACCGGGGTCGGCTTCCGGGCGCGCCGCGCCGCGGCGCAGCAGCCGCTGCAGCTGTCGCAGCGAGATCGGATCCATCCGCCCGATCGGCCCGGTGAGCAGCGCCAGCGCCCGGCGGCCGTCCACTCCCTCGGCGGCACACTCCAGCACCGTCAGCAGTGCGGCCACCGCCGGCTGCTCGGCGGGCAGCCCCCCGGCGGCGGGCAGCTCCACCGGTACCCCGGCTGCGGCCAGGGTCCTGGGCAGCCGCGCCGCGGCCCGCGGCACCGACCTGACGATCACCGCCATCTGCGACCATGCCAGCCCGTCGATCAGGTGGGCGCGCCGCAGCGTGTC
>CAYNJD010000121.1:0-9335 GCA_964397355.1 uncultured Mycobacterium sp.
CGCCGGCGAGCGCGGCGCGCTGGATGCCGGTGCGCTGGCGGGCCTGCTGCCCGGCGGGCGGCCGCTGGCCGACGCCACCGCACGGGCCGAGGTCGCCGCGGCGTGGGGCCTGGACGGTCCCGACGACCTGCCGTCGCAGTCCGGCCGCGACACCGACGCCATGCTGGCGGCCACCGCGGACGGGGAGTTGGGCGCGTTGCTGGTCGGCGGGGTCGAACCGGCCGACCTGGCCAACCCGGCCGCGGCGCTGGCCGCGCTGGACGCGGCCGGCTTCCTGGTCAGCCTCGAGATGCGCCGCAGCGAGGTCACCGAACGCGCCGACGTGGTGCTGCCGGTCGCGGCGGCGGCCGAGAAGTCCGGCAGCTTCGTCAACTGGGAAGGCCGCCACCGCCGGTTCGGCGTCGCGCTGGCCGAGCGCGGCACGCTGTCCGACGTGCGGGTGCTCGACGCGATCGCCGAGGAGATGGGTGTCGCGCTGGGGCTTTCCACGGTGGAGTCGGCACGCGACGAGTTGGCCCGGTTGGGCGCCTGGGGCGGCGAGCGCGCGGCCGGCCCCGACGTCGCCGCGGCTGCCGCGCCGCGACCCGACGCCGGCCAAGCCGTGCTGGCCGGGTGGCGCATGCTGCTCGACGACGGGCTGATGCAGGCTGGCGAGCCGAATCTGGCGGGCACCGCACGCAAGCCGGTGGCTCGACTGTCGGCACCGACCGCCGCCGAGATCGGTGTCGCGCCGGGCGATCCGGTCACGGTCAGCACCGAGCGCGGCAGCGTCGCCCTGCCGCTGGTCATCACCGAGATGCCGGACCGGGTGGTGTGGCTGCCGATGAATTCCGGCGGCTCGGCGGTACATCGGGAGCTGGGTGTCACCGCCGGAGCGGTGGTACAGATTGGACACAGACCATGACCGATCCCTGGTGGCTGATGCTGGCCAAGGTGCTGGGCATCTTCGCATTCCTGGTGCTGACGGTGCTGTTCGCCATCGTCATCGAACGAAAAGTGCTGGGCCGCATGCAGATGCGTCCCGGCCCCAACCGGGTGGGGCCCAAGGGGTGGCTGCAGAGCCTCGCCGACGGCATCAAGCTGGCCCTCAAGGAGGACATCACCCCCACCGAGGTCGACCGGGTCATCTATCTGATGGCTCCGGTCATCTCGACGGTGCCGGCGATCACCGCGTTCGCGGTGATCCCGCTCGGGCCGGAAGTCAGCATCTTCGGCCACCGCACCGCGTTGCAGCTGGCCGACCTGCCGATCGCGGTGTTGTTCATTCTGGCGATGTCATCGATCGGGGTGTACGGGATCATCCTGGCCGGCTGGTCCTCCGGGTCGGCCTACCCGCTGCTGGGCGGGATCCGTTCCACCGCACAGGTGATCTCCTACGAGGTCGCGATGGGGCTGGCGTTCGCGTCGGTGTTCCTCTACGCCGGGACGATGTCGACCTCGGGCATCGTGGCGGCCCAGGACCGGATGTGGTTCACGTTCCTGTTGCTGCCGTCGTTCATGGTCTATCTGACCGCGATGGTCGGTGAGACCAACCGGGCGCCGTTCGACCTGCCCGAAGCCGAGGGCGAACTCGTCGGCGGGTTCCACACCGAGTATTCGTCGCTGAAGTTCGCGCTGTTCTTCCTGGCCGAATACATCAACGTCACCACGGTTTCGGCGTTGGCCGTCACGTTGTTCTTCGGCGGCTGGCACGCGCCGTTCCCCCTCAACCTGTGGGCCGGCGCCAACCAGGGCTGGTGGCCGCTGCTGTGGTTCACCGTCAAGGTGTGGGGCTTCATCTTCATGTACATCTGGCTGCGGGCCACCCTGCCACGGCTGCGCTACGACCAGTTCATGGCGCTGGGCTGGAAGATCCTGATCCCGGTGGCGCTGGCCTGGGTGCTGGTGGCCGCGGTGATGCGCAGCCTGCGCAATGACGGCTACCAGCACTGGCAGGTCGTGCTGGTGGCCATCAGCACACTCACCACGCTGGCGGTGCTGGCGTTGCTGCATCGCCGGTTCAGCGCGATGAACACCCGTCGCGTCGAGCCCGCACCGCCGCCCGTCACCGCGTCGGGGGATTCATTCCCGACACCACCACTGCCGCAGCGCGATTCACCGCGGGTCAAGGAGGATGTCAATGGCTAAGCTCAGAGACGCCCTGGCCGGGTTCGGCGTCACCTGGAAGACGATGTTCAAGCGGCCGATCAACGACGGCTACCCGGAGACCAAGAAGCCGACGGCGCCGCGTTACCACGGTCGCCACCAGCTCAACCGTCACCCGGACGGCCTGGAGAAGTGCATCGGCTGCGAACTGTGCGCCTGGGCGTGTCCGGCCGACGCCATCTACGTCGAGGCCGCCGACAACACCGACGAGGAACGCTACTCCCCCGGCGAACGCTACGGCCGCGTCTACCAGATCAACTACCTGCGCTGCATCGGCTGCGGACTGTGCATCGAGGCCTGCCCCACCCGCGCGCTGACCATGACCAACAACTACGAGATGGCCGCCGACAACCGTACCGAGCTGATCCTGGAACGCGACCAGCTACTGGCACCGCTGGAGCCCGGTATGACGGCGCCACCGCACCCGATGCCGCCCGGCGCGACCGACAAGGACTACTACCTGGGCCGGGTCAGCCCCGACGGGCTCGATGAGGACCCGGACCTGTTCGTCATGCTGGATCGGAAGAAACAGGGTAAGGCCTGATGAGCGCCACGTTGCTTGCCGCCGACGTCGTCGTTCGCACCTCCACCGGGGAGGCGGTGACGTTCTGGCTGCTCGGTGCCCTGGCTCTCATCGGCGCGGTCGGCGTCGTCACGGCCGCCAAGGCGGTGTATTCGGCGCTGTTTTTGGCGATGACGATGCTGGCCCTGGCGGTGTTCTATTTCGTGCAGGACGCGATGTTCCTCGGCGTGGTGCAGATCGTGGTCTACACCGGCGCGGTGATGATGCTGTTCTTGTTCGTGATGATGCTGATCGGTGTCGACTCCGCTGAGTCACTGGTGGAAACCCTTCGCGGCCAACGGATCGCCTCGACGCTCGCCGGGATCGGCTTCGGGGTGCTGCTGATCTCCGGTATCGGCGGCGCGACGATGCACCTACGGCGGGTCGGCGCGCCCGCTGCGGTGACCGGGGGCGCGCAGGAGGTCGGCCAGAGCAACGTCGAGGGGCTGGCGGCGCTGATCTTCACCCGCTACCTGTGGGCGTTCGAGTTGACCAGCGCGCTGCTGATCACCGCAGTGGTCGCGGCCATGGTGCTCACGCACCGGGAGCGGCTGCAACCGCGGATGACGCAGCGGGAACTGTCCATCCGGCGCTTCCAGGCCGGCCACCGCCCGACGCCGCTGCCGACACCGGGCGTCTACGCCCGGCACAACGCGGTGGACATCGCCGCGCGACTGCCCGACGGGTCCTACTCGCAGCTGTCAGTGTCGGACACCCTGACCCACCGCTGGGTCGGCACCACCGGCGACGCCGAGCATGCCGACGGCAATGGCGAGGAGCTGGTCCGATGAACCCGGAGAACTACCTGTACCTGTCGGCGATGCTGTTCACCATCGGCGCCACCGGAGTGATGTTGCGGCGCAACGCGCTGGTGATGTTCATGTGCGTCGAGCTGATGCTGAACGCGGCCAACCTGGCGTTCGTCACCTTCGCCCGGCTGCACTCGGCGCTCGACGGCCAGATGGTGGCGTTCTTCACCATGGTCGTCGCCGCCTGCGAGGTGGTGATCGGCCTAGCCATCATCATGACGATCTTCCGGGCCCGGCGATCCGCCTCGGTCGACGACGCGAACCTACTGCGCGGCTAGGAGTTGGGGAGCTCTATGACGAATCTGAGCCAGCTGAGCGCTCTGCTGGTGGCCCTGCCGGCGGCGGGTGCGTTGGTGCTGTTGATCGGTGGGCGACGGACCGACCGGTGGGGGCACCTGCTGGCCTGCGCCACCGCGCTCTGCTCGTTCGGAATCGGGCTGGCGCTGCTGGCCGAGATGCTGGGCCGGCCGGGCGAGGACCGGGCGATCCACACCCACCTGTTCAGCTGGGTGCCGGTCGGCGCGCTGCATGTCGACTTCGGGATGCTGATCGACCCGCTGTCGATCTGCTTCGTGTTGCTGATCAGCGGCGTGGGAACGTTGATCCACATCTACTCGATCGGCTATATGAAAAATGACGTCGATCGTAGACGTTTTTTTGCCTACCTGAACCTGTTCGTCGCCGCGATGCTGCTGCTGGTGGTGGCCGACAACTACCTCGGCCTCTACGTGGGCTGGGAGGGCGTCGGTCTGGCGTCCTACCTGCTGATCGGGTTCTGGTACGCGCGGCCGGTCGCGGCGGCGGCCGGCAAGAAGGCGTTCGTGGCCAACCGGGTCGGCGACATGGGGCTGTCACTGGCCATGTTCGCGATGTTCGCCGGTTTCGGCACGCTGTCCTTCGACGGGCTGTTCGGCGCGGTGACCGATGCCGGGCCGAGCGGGCTGACCACCGCCATCGGGTTGCTGCTGCTGTTGGGGGCATGCGCCAAATCCGCGCAGGTTCCGCTGCAGGCCTGGCTGTTCGACGCGATGGAGGGCCCCACCCCGGTGTCGGCGCTGATCCACGCCGCCACCATGGTGACCGCCGGGGTGTACCTGATCGTGCGCTCCGGGCCGGTGTATGACCTGTCGGCCGACGCCCGGACCGCGGTGGTCGTCGTCGGTGCGGCCACGCTGCTGTTCGGCGCGATCATCGGCTGCGCCAAGGACGACATCAAACGGGCGCTGGCCGCCTCCACGGTGAGCCAGATCGGCTACATGGTGCTGGCCGCCGGCCTCGGCCCGGCGGGCTACGCCGTCGCGATCCTGCACCTGCTCACCCACGGTTTCTTCAAGGCCGGGCTGTTTTTGGGCTCCGGTTCGGTGATGCACGGGATGAACGACGAACAGGACATGCGCCGCTACGGCGCGCTGCGCGCGTTCATGCCGGTGACGTTCGTGACGTTCGGGCTGTGCTACCTGGCGATCATCGGGGTGCCGCCGTTCGCCGGCTACTGGTCCAAGGACGCCATCATCGAGGCCGCGCTGGCGGCCGGCGGGACACGCGGCTGGGTGCTGGGCGGGGTCGCGATTCTGGGCGCCGGTATCACCGCTTTCTACATGACCCGGGTGATGCTGATGACGTTCGGCGGCGAGCGCCGCTGGGCCGCCGAAGAGAGCGAGGTGACCCCGGAACGGGCGCTGCAGCATCCGCATGAGTCCCCGCAGGTGATGATCTGGCCGATGATCGTGCTGGCCGTCGGCGCGGTGGTCTCCGGGGCGGCGCTGACCCTCGGCGGGCGTCTGGAGCATTGGCTGGCCCCGGTGGTCGCGCCGGTCGAGGCCGCCGGCCACGAGGCCGCGCACGCCATCCCGGCCTGGCTCAGCGGCGCCGTCACGCTGGCGATCGTGCTGCTCGGGGTCGCGGTGGCCTACAGCATGTACGGCCGCAAGCCGATACCGATCACCGCGCCCACCGACGTGTCGCCCATGACAGTGGCCGCCCGCCAGTATCTCTACGGCGATGCCTTCAACGAGGAGGTGTTCATGCGTCCGGGTAACCGACTGGCGCAAGCCCTGGTCGACGTCGACGACCGGGCGGTCGACGGCTCGGTCAACGCCCTGGCCGGACTCGTCGCGGTCGCATCGAACCTGGTGCGCCGGCTGCAGACCGGATTCGTGCGCTCCTACGCGCTGACCATGCTGGCAGGCGCGGTGCTGGTCGTCGCGGTGGTCCTGGCGGTGCAGCTGTGAACACCGACATGCCCTGGCTGAGCCTGCTGTGGTTGCTGCCGCTGGTCGGCGCCGGGTTGGTCATCGTGCTGCCGGCGGGGGCCGCACGGCTGGCCAAGTGGACCGGCCTGCTGGTGAGCCTGGCGACGTTGGCGATCGCGATCGTGGTCACCGTCGGTTTCGACACGACTCCCGTCGCCGCGCCGTACCAGTTCGTCGAATCCCACTCCTGGATACCGGCGTTCGGGGCGAGCTACACGCTCGGCGTGGACGGTATCGCGGTGGTGCTGGCGTTGCTGACCGCCGGGCTGGTGCCATTGTTGATGCTGGCCGGCTGGAACGACGGCGGTACGCGCAGCCGCGGCCCGCACGCCTTTGCGGCGCTGACGCTGACCGTCGAGGCGATGGTGCTGATCTCACTGGTTTCGCTGGACGTGCTGCTGTTCTACGTCTTCTTCGAGGCGATGCTCATCCCGATGTACTTCATGATCGGCGGTTTCGGCAACGGCGCCGGCCGCTCGCGCGCCGCGCTGAAGTTCCTGCTGTACAACCTGTTCGGCGGACTGATCATGCTGGCCGCGGTGATCGGGGTGTACGTGGTCAGCGCCCAGGAGAGTACGGCGGGCTCGGCCGGGGGCACCTTCGACTTCCGCGAACTGGTCTCGGCGT
This sequence comes from uncultured Mycobacterium sp., assembly GCA_964397355.1. Classification (GTDB taxonomy): domain Bacteria; phylum Actinomycetota; class Actinomycetes; order Mycobacteriales; family Mycobacteriaceae; genus Mycobacterium. Next base: position 6,396 of record CAYNJD010000121.1, read on the forward strand.
TCTCGCCGAACACCACCACCGTGGACCCCGGGGTGCTCAAGCTGCTGTTCGCCGGCTTCATGTTCGCGTTCGCGGTCAAGGCTCCGTTGTGGCCGTTGCACCGGTGGCTGCCCGACGCCGCAGTGGAATCCACCCCGGCGACCGCGGTGCTGATGATGGCGGTCATGGACAAGGTGGGGACCTTCGGCATGCTGCGCTACTGCCTGCAACTGTTCCCGGACGCCTCAACCTATTTCCGCCCCGCCATCATCGTGTTGTCGGTGATCGGAGTGGTCTACGGCGCGATGGTGGCGATCGGCCAGCGCGACATGATGCGATTGATCGCCTACACGTCGATCTCGCACTTCGGTTTCATCATCCTGGGGATCTTCGTGATGACCAACCAGGGGCAGAGCGGGTCGACGCTGTACATGCTCAACCACGGGCTGTCCACCGCGGCGCTGTTCCTGATCGCGGGGTTCCTCATCTCCCGGCGCGGCGGCGCCCGCGCGATCGCCGACTACGGCGGTGTGCAGAAGGTCGCCCCGGTGATGGCCGGAACGTTCATGGTCGCGGCGATGGCCACCCTGTCACTGCCGGGGCTCGCGCCGTTCATCAGCGAATTCCTGGTTCTACTGGGAACTTTCAACCGGTACTGGCTGGCCGCGACGGTGGGCACCACCGCGCTGGTGCTGTCGTCGATCTACATGTTGTGGCTTTACCAGCGGGTGATGACCGGTCCGGTCACCGCGGGCAACGAACGAATCCGCGATCTGCTGCCGCGCGAACTCGTCGTCGTCGCACCGTTGCTAGCGCTGCTGCTGTTCCTGGGCTTCTACCCGAAACCGGTGCTGGACATCATCAACCCGGGCGTTGAGCACACCTTGACCACGATCGGTGAGACCGACCCGGCACCGCTGACCGCTGAGGGGGCGCGATGAGCATGCCGACACCCCACGTCGAATACGACCTGCTGCTGCCACTGCTGATCGTTTTCGGCACCGCGGTCACCGGAGTGCTCTTCGAGGCGTTCGCGGCCCGGCGGGCGCGCTATCTGATGCAGGTCGTGCTCGCCCTTTCCGGGTTGGTCGCCGCCTTCGTCGCGATCGTCGCTGTGGGGCGCGATCTTCCGGCTGCCGGCCGTATCGCGGTGATGGGCGCCGTGGCGGTCGACCGGCCGGTGCTGGTGCTGCAGGGCACCATACTGTTGGTCGGGATCATGGCCGTCATCTTCATCGCGGAACGCAACGCCGGCGCGGGAGTCGGCGACGGGCCGGGCGCCGCCGCCGCGCCGGCGCTTACCGGAGGCCGAGGCCTGGACTCGTTCACGCCGCAGGCGTCGGCGGTGCCGGGCAGCATCACCGAGCTCGACGCGGCCCGCACCGGGGTGACTCAGACCGAGGTCTTCCCGCTGACCGTGCTGGCGGTCGGCGGCATGCTGGTGTTTCCCGCGGCCAACGACCTGGTGACCATGTTCGTCGCCTTGGAAGTGCTGTCGCTGCCGCTGTATCTGCTGTGCGGGCTGGCCCGCTACCGCCGCCTGCTGTCCCAGGAAGCGGCGCTGAAATACTTTCTGCTGGGCGCGTTCTCGTCGGCATTGTTCCTGTTCGGCGCCGCGCTCATCTACGGGGCCACCGGCACACTGGCGTTGCCCGACATCGGCGATCAGCTGTTCGCCCACAGCAGCGACCCGCTGGCGTTGATCGGCGCCGGACTGCTGTTGGTGGGATTGTTCTTCAAGGTGGGCGCGGTGCCGTTCCACTCCTGGATTCCCGACGTCTACGTCGGCGCACCGACACCGATCACCGGTTTCATGGCGGCTGCGACCAAGGTCGCCGCCTTCGGGGCGATGCTGCGGATCCTCTATGTCGCGCTTCCGGCGCTGCACGACCAGTGGCGGCCACTGCTGTGGCTGATCTCGGTGCTGACCATGGTGATCGCCACCATCGCGGCGATCACCCAGACCGAGATCAAGCGGATGCTGGCCTACTCCTCGATCGCCCACGTGGGCTTCGTGCTGACCGGGGTGCTGGCCGCCATTCCGGCGGGTGTCTCCTCGACGCTGTTCTACCTGGTCGCCTACAGCTTCTCCACGGTGGGCGCCTTCGCGGTGGTGAACCTGATCCGCGGCGCCGGTGGCGAAGAGGAACACGACATGTCCCGGTGGGCCGGACTGGGACAGCGCTATCCCGTCGTGGGTCTGCTGTTTTCGATGTTTCTGCTGGCATTCGCCGGTATTCCGCTGACCAGCGGATTCGTCAGTAAGTTCGCCGTGTTCTCCGCGGCCGCCGAGGGCGGTGCCGTCCCGTTGGTGGTGATCGGTGTGATCACCAGCGGTGTGGCCGCCTACTTCTACGTTCGGGTGATCGTGCTGATGTTCTTCACCGACTCCCCCGACGACCCACCGCAGCTGGTGCTTCCCAGCGTGTGGAGCAAGGCGGCCATCGCGCTGTGTGCCGCGGTCACCGTGGTGTTGGGTGTGCTGCCGCAGCCGCTGCTCGACTTGGTGGATGCGGCAACGCTATTCGCGCGATAGGTTGCGTCCACCGACGCGAGGTGCCGGGTCCGGGGGCTACTCCGGGAGTGCGTCACCCGACCACTGGCACTTGTTCTCCAGATCTTCCCGCGGCTGGCGAATCCGCTGCAGATCGGTGTGAGCCTGCGGGTGGGCGTCCATGAAGGCCTCGACCTCGTGCCGGACTTCGTTTTGCGACTTGCTTTTCAGGGTGGTGAAGAAGTCGTTGACCTCGGGATGCGCCGACAGGTATGCCGCGGTTTCCGTGGCGACCGTGCCCGATACCCGGGCCAGGTCGGCAGCCGTGCAGCCCGGCTGTGCCGGGTCGGCCACCGCTATGCCCGCAGCACACCACAACATCGTGCCTGCGAGCGCGCCGGCGGCTATGCCACCTACAACACGGGGTTTGGCATCGCCGAAACACAACATGGATGCTCCTTACACAT
>CAYNJD010000122.1:0-9313 GCA_964397355.1 uncultured Mycobacterium sp.
CCTACAACACGGGGTTTGGCATCGCCGAAACACAACATGGATGCTCCTTACACATGGTGTTCGAGTACACGGTCGGGCTGATCGAACTCACCATAAACGACGTCGCCTTCGCAGAACGGCAAAGAGCGCAAACTGCCGCGACTTCGCCGCTAGACTCTGGGCCCATGACTGCACCCAACGACAGACCACGCGCAAGGCGGTCATCGAGGATCGTGGCGGTCGTGTCCGTCCTGATGGCGATCGCCGCGGCCCAAATCGTCACGATCGTTGAATCCCCGCCCGCCCAGGCGATCATCTGCGTGGGTATCGGACGGGTGATCGGAGTCAGCGATTGCTTCGGCGGCGGTTACCGCCATTTCCCGCCGCCGTATGACTACGCACCACTGCCGCAGGACTACCAGTCAGCACCACCGCCGTCGACGTCGACGTCACCTACACCGCCGCCACCGCCGGCACCGTAAGGCGTTTTCGGCCTTCTCAGCTCGGCCGGCGCAGCGGCAGACCGGCGGCGCGGTAGATCGCGTCGATCACGGTCATGTTCTCGATCGCGTCGGCCGGCGTGGTGCGTACCGGAGCGCCGCGCAGCACGGCGTCGGCGAACGCATCGAGTTGGTAGGCGTACGAAGCCCGGTGGGTGAAACGCTCTACGCGCTTGCCACGCTGCGAATGGACCCGGAGTCGGTGGAAGTATTGGGGCATCAGCGGGTTGAGCGCCCGCAGTTCCCCGCGATCGCCGATCACGCGGGCGCTGACCTGCAGCAGGTTCGACGACCACAGCGAGCAGCGGATCGTCCCGGTGTGTCCGGCCGGAAACCGCAACTGTGCCGTCATTGCCCGGTCGATCTGCGGATCGCGCAGTTTCGACTGCGCGGAAACGACTTCCGGCGTCGCACCGCCGAAGGTGCGGGCCATGTGCACCGCATAGCAGCCGGCGTCCATCAACGCACCGCCGGCGAGCGAATAGTCGTAGCGGATGTCGGAGAACCGTGGCAGCGGGAAGCTCAGCGCGGCTTCCACCCGCCGAAGCGTTCCCAGCTCCCCCGAGGCGATGATCTCCTCGATACGCAACGTCATCGGGTGATAGCGGTAGTGAAACGCCTCCATCACCACCAACCGCGTGTTCGCGGCCACCGCGGTGATCTCGCGGGCCTCGTCGGCGTTGGCGGTGAGCGGTTTTTCGCAGAGCACGTGCTTGCCGGCGGACAGCGCGGCCCGCGTCCATCGGCCGTGCAGGTTGTTCGGCAGCGGGTTGTAGATCGCGTCGATGTCGGGGTCGGCTATCAGCGCGCCGTAATCGTCGTGCACCCGGCCGATGCCGTGTTTGGCGGCGAAGGATCGTGCTCGCCGGGGATCGCGTGCCGCGACCGCGCTCACCACGACCTCCGAGTTGGCGGCCGCGGGTTTGAGCAACGCGTGCGGGGTGATCCGCGCCGCGCCGAGCACGCCGATCCGCAGCGCACGCACCGGGGCGGTCACCGGGCCGTGGTCCGTTGCAGGATGAAGCCGGCCACCCGGCCGCCGGCGTGCTCCGCGGTCGTCATGTCGACCACCGCGCGCGCCTGGTCGCGTACCGGGGTGTGCGGATCCAGCACCGACAGATAGACCTCGTGTGCGGCAAGGGAGTCCACCGCGGTATCGAGGTAGCCGTCCACGGACTCGACGTGGGTGGGATCCGGCCCGTTCTGGAACAGCCAGCGCGGCGGGTCCCGCAGTGAATCCCAGACGTCGTTGACCGCGGCGGCGAACTCGATGTGGTCGCGCTGGTTGGGTGCGTCCGGTGCGAACTGTGCGCCACCGTACATCGTCACCACCACGTCGGGCCGGGTCTCGGCGATCACCGCGGCGATCTTGGCGCGCAACGCCGGGGTGTTGCGGATGTCGCTGTCGCGGAAGTCCCAGAAGTCGACCTCGGGTACCCCCACGATCGCCGCCGCCCGCCGTTGCTCGGCCTCCCGGATCGGCCCGGCCTGCTGCGGCGCCATCCCGGCAATGCCCGCCTCGCCGCGACAGGCCAGGGCGTAGCGGACGATTTTGCCCGCAGCGGTCCACTTGGCCACCGCGGCGGCGGCGACGTATTCGGGATCGTCGGGGTGCGGCACCAGCAGCAGCAGCGATGTCCAGTCGTTGGGGAACGGCGCAGGTTCGGTCGGTCCGGGCATCGCGCTACACCGCCACGCCGTGGGTGATGATGGCGGCGGTCCGGTCCACCCAGTCACCGCCGAGGTCGTCGTCGGGGCGCAGCATCATCCCCAGCAGCGTTGCGCCGCCGATCAATTCGACCAGCCGGTCGGGGTCCACATCCGCTCGCGAGTCGCCGCGGCCGACCGAATCGGCCACCCAGTGGCGCATCACCTCGAACAGCCCCTCGAACCGCTCGAGAATGCGCGCGGTCAGCTCGGCATTGCCGGCCATGTCGCCGATCAGGCCGGGCAGTGCGGCCCGCACCACCGGGCTGGTGAACACATCACGCGCCCCGGCCATCATCGCCCGGAGATCACCGGCCACATCGCCCGGCGGCGCGGTCACCGCACTCGGAGGCACCGCGAAAGCGGCCTCATGCACCAACTCGGCCTTGCTGGGCCACCGGCGGTACAGCGCGGTCTTGGTCGTGCCGGCCCGCTCGGCGACGGCCGCCAGGCTCAGATTCGAATATCCGACCTCGACAACCAGTTCCGCGGCGGCCTGCAATATGGCAGCGTCGATACGGGGATCACGCGGCCGCCCGGCACCGGGTCCCTTGTCAACCGGAGAAGGTTCTGCTTTCATAACGCTACCTGTCGTATCGTAATTATCGTGACGGAGGACGCAACCGTGGCCGACCAACCGACTGTGGAGACCGACGTCGGCCGGATGCAGCGTTCCAGCCGTGATGTCACCACCCTGCCCACGGTAATGTCTCGCTGGCTCGCGACGCAGCTGCCCGGCGGGGCCACGCCGGAGATCACCGTGGAAAGCGGGGTCGACACCAACGGCATGTCGTCGGAGACGATCATGCTCACCGGCCGCTGGACGCAGGACGGCAACCCGATCCACGAGCGCTGGGTGATGCGGGTGGCGCCCGCCGACGAAGACGTGCCGGTGTTCCCGACCTACCGGCTGGACCACCAGTTCGAGGTGATGCGGCGGGTCGGCGAGCTCACCGACGTCCCGGTGCCGAGGGTCCGCTGGATCGAACCCACCGGCGAGCTGCTGGGCCGGCCGTTTTTCCTGATGGAGCGCGTCGACGGCGAAGTCCCACCCGACGTCATGCCCTACACCTTCGGCGGCAACTGGTTCGCCGACGCGACCGCCGAACAGCAACGAACGCTGCAGGACTCCACCGTCGAGGTGCTGGCCAAGCTGCACGCGATCCCGGGTGCGACACAGACGTTCGCCTTCCTCGACGACGGCGACAACGGCGATTCCGCGCTGCGACGGCACTTCAACCGCGTGCGGCACTGGTATGAGTTCGCGGTTCCCGACATCGGGCGCTCACCGCTGCTGGACCGCACCATCGGCTGGCTGGAATCGAACTGGCCGGCCGACGTGGCCGCCGGCGAGACGGTGCTGTGCTGGGGCGATTCCCGGATCGGCAACGTGCTCTACCGCGAATTCCGGCCGGTCGCGGTGCTCGACTGGGAGATGGTGGCCCTGGGACCGCGCGAGCTGGATGTGTCGTGGGTGATCTTCGCGCATCTGGTGTTCGAGGAACTCGCCGGGCTGGCCGGGCTGGCGGGGCTGCCGCAGGTGATGCGCGAAGACGACGTGCGGGCCACCTACCGTCGACTCACCGGCGCCGAACTCGGTGACCTGCACTGGTTCTACGTCTACGCCGGGCTGATGTGGGCGATCGTGTTCATGCGCACCGGTGCCCGCCGGGTGCATTTCGGGGAGATGGACAAGCCCGACGACCCCGAATCCCTCTTCTACCACGCCGGATTGCTGAAAAAGCTGATCGGAGAACAGAACTGATGCTGGGGCCACTCGACGAATACCCGGTTCACCAACTGCCGCAACCGATCGCGTGGCCGGGTTCCTCGGATCGCAACTTCTACGACCGCTGCTATCTGAACGCCCATGACCGCACCGGGGACATCTTCTTGATCACCGGCTGCGGCTACTACCCCAACCTCGGGGTCAAGGACGCGTTCGTACTGATACGCCGCGGCGACACCCAGACCGCGGTGCACTTCTCGGATGCCATCGACCAAGACCGGCTCAACCAGCATGTGGGCGGCTACCGCGTGGAGGTCGGCGAGCCGCTGCGCTCGCTGCGGGTGGTGTGCGAGGAGACCGAGGGCATCGCGGTGGACCTGCGCTGGCAGGGGCTGTTCGACGTGGTGCAGGAGCAGCCGCACATCCTGCGCACCGGCACCCGGGTGACCCTGGACGCGCAGCGCTTCGCCCAACTGGGCTGCTGGAGCGGTCACATCCTCATCGACGGTGAACAGATCAACGTCGACCCGGCGGTCTGGATCGGGTCACGGGACCGCTCCTGGGGTATCCGCCCGGTCGGTGAACGCGAGCCGGCGGGCCGGCCCGCCGACCCACCGTTCGACGGCATGTGGTGGCTGTACGTGCCGATGGCCTTCGACGACTTCGCGGTGGTGATGATCATCCAGGAGGAGCCCGACGGATTCCGCTCGCTCAACGACTGCACCCGGATCTGGCGCGACGGCCGCGTCGAGCAGCTGGGCTGGCCGCGAATCGCCACCCGCTACGTCTCGGGCACCCGCATCGCCACCGGCGCCACCATCGAAGCCACCCGGCCGGACGGCACCCCGGTGGTCTTCGAGGTGGAATCAAAACTGCCGGTGCCGATTCACGTCGGCGGTGGCTACGGCGGCGACACCGACTGGCTGCACGGGGAGTGGAAGGGCGAGAAGTTCAGCGAGCGGCTCACCTACGACATGACCGATCCGGGCATCATCGCGCGCACCAGCTTCGGGATGATCGACCATGTGGGGCGTGCGGTGTGCCGCGACGGCGACGCCGCCCCGGTGGAGGGCTGGGGACTCTACGAGCACGGCGTGCTGGGCCGGCACGACCCGACGGGATTCCCCGACTGGGTCACCATGGCGCCCTGAGTCCGGCGACCGTGAGCTGACGATCTCGCCGATCAGCGCCGGCGCGTTCGGCAGCGACCTGACGGATGCCGGCGGTGCCGCCGCGCGGACTTTCAGTTCCGCTACGAGCTGATCTCACGCTCGGCGGCCACGCCGTCGGTGGATCCGGTGACCAGTTCCACCAGGTCACGCAGCTCCCGGTTCACTGCGGCGGGGTGCTCGAGGATCGAGCAGTGTCCCCCGCCCATTTCGACGAACCGGACGAGATTGGGTGCGACCGAGGCGATCCGCTGCGACGCGACGATCGGCAGCAGCCGGTCGCGGGTACTGCCGATGACCAGGGTGGGCACCGTGAGCCCCTCCAGACTGATGTGCGACGGACCGAGCGAGTCGACGAGCGCCCGCACCCAGTGGCCGCGGCTGGCCGCCGGAGTGCCGGCGAACAAGTCGCAGATCAACGGCGCCACAGTCGGATCGGCCTCGCCGCCGACCGCGAGCATGTGCACGAACTGCCGGACCGCCAGGCTCGCCGGCCCCACGATGGGGACGTTGCCGAACGTCAGCAACACTCGCCGCGCCGTCTGCACCCGCACCTGTTGCAGCGGCGGCGGTACCTTGAACAGCTCGACGTGCTGCAGCAGATCGCCGGTGGTGGTGTTGATCAGCGCGACGGCGTCGGCGCGCTGTGCGACCCGGTGCCGATACCGGTCCGACCAGGCGCTGATGGCGATGCCGCCCATCGAATGTCCGGCAATCACCGCGCGCTCCCCCGGCCGCAGGGTGGTTTCCAGCACCGCGTCGAGATCGGATGCCAGGTGGGTCAGGCTGTACCCGCCACGCTGGGGCACCCCGCTGCGTCCGTGGCCACGGTGGTCGTAGGCGATCACCCGGTAGTCAGCGGCGAGATCGGCGATCTGGTGTCCCCAGACCCGGATTGCGCAGGTGATGCCGTGCGCCAGCACGATCGGGTAACCGTCGGCCGGCCCGAAGACCTCGGCGTGCAACCGGGTTCCGTCAGCCGCCCGGACCGCCACCCTGCGGCCGGCCGGCAACCTCACCGGAAATGCGTCGACGACACTGCCCCGCCGACCGGACCGTCGAGAACTCATTGCCACCCCATCGGAGATGCGACATCGCTACCGCCCCGCGAGTGTACGCCCGGTGGTCTAGGTTTTCGGTTAGCCACTGCTCTGCAACGAAGGGGTCGCTCATGCGCGCGGTACAGATAGCCCAGCTCGACGGACCAGCAGCTGCCCGGATCGTGGAGCTCGACGAGCCCGCCGGCGATGACGCCGTCGTGATCGACGTGCACGCCGCCGGGGTGGCTTTTCCCGACGTGCTGCAGTCCCGCGGGCTCTACCAGTACAAGGCCGAGTTGCCGTTCGTGCCGGGCGGGGAGGCGGCCGGGGTGGTGCGCAGCGCCCCGGCCGGCGCGCATGTCCGCGCCGGTGACCGGGTGGCGGCGCTGACCATGCTCAACGGCGCGATGGCCCAGGTGGTCGCCTTGCCCACCGACCGGGTGTTCAAACTGCCGGACACGGTGTCGTTCGAGGCCGGTGCGGGACTGCTGTTCAACGACCTCACCGTGCTGTTCGCGCTGACCACACGGGGCAAACTGTCAGCGGGCGACACCGTGCTGGTGCACGGCGCGGCCGGCGGCATCGGCACCTCGACGCTTCGACTGGCCGGCGCCCTGGGCGCCTCCCGGGTGATCGCCGTGGTCTCCACCGAGGCCAAAGCCGAGGTGGCGCAGGCTGCCGGCGCCACCGACACGGTGCTGGCCGACGGGTTTCGTGACACGGTGTCCGAGCTGACCGGTGGCCGCGGCGTGGATCTGGTGCTCGACCCGGTCGGCGGCGACCGGTTCACCGACTCGCTGCGGTCGCTGGCACCCGGCGGGAAGCTGCTGGTGGTGGGGTTCACCGGCGGTGACATTCCGACGGTGAAGGTGAACCGGTTGCTGCTCAACAACATCGACGTGGTCGGCGTCGGCTGGGGAGCGTGGGTGATGTCGCATCCGGGTGAATTGGAGCGGCAGTGGTCGGTGTTGGAGCCGCTGTTGGCGTCCGGCGAGGTGCTCGCACCGCAGCCGGAAGTGTTCGGCCTGCAGCAGGCCGCTGACGCGCTGGCCGCACTGGAGAACCGCACCGCGGCGGGCAAAGTCGTACTGCGGATGCGCGATTAGAGTGCTTCGGCGGTCGGCCGGTCCAGCTTGCCCGGGGCGAAAGTCGAAGGCGGCCCTCAACTCGGCGAGGTCGCCGTCGGTTCCCTGCAGCGAGATTTCGACGTCGCCGAAGGACCTCGCCCCCCACCCGCCGGTCAGCCGTCTGATCCAACCGGCCACGCCGCCCGGCGGGTAGTCATCCGAGTCGCGCAGCTACAGGTAGGCGAGTTGGATCCGGCCGGCATCGACGGTCCTGATGCGTTCGATCGCACCCCACGGGATCACCCGCTTGGAATGGCGCCGCCCGTAGACCCCCGCGGCGTCGACGCGCACCTCGACACCGGATGCAACAGTCTCGGCGCGATCACCGCCAGGCCCAGGCCGAAGCAGACGATCGCGAACCAGCCGCAGAGGTGCGGCCAGCGGCGAGGGTTCGCCGCCGGCCCGAATCCCCCGACCATGCACACTCCGACCACGACGAACGCCGGGCAGCCGGCGACCAGCGACGGAACCCCCGCCGGTCCAGATGAGCCTCGAACGGCATATGCCCTCCCGATCTGTCGACGGGGATGACGCTAGTGCGGCAACACGCTAGGTATCCGCATCGCCGATGCGCGCCTTGAACTCCGGGCACTCGACCAGCGGCGTGTGGGTGCAGGTGACGGCGTGAGTGAGACTGTCACGCATTCGGGTGAGGCGGGCGATCTCGTTGTCGAGGTCGCGGGCTTTGTCGGCCATCCGCGAGCGCAATTCGGTGTCGCTGGGGGTGGCCGTCAGGAATCGCGCGATCTGGGCAAGGGTGAACCCGGCCGCTTTGGCGCAGCCGATCAGCGCCAACCGATCCAGCACCTGCGGCTCGTAGGTGCGGCGAAGGCCGTTGCGTTCGCCCGACGCGATCAGGCCGCGCCGCTCATAGAACCTCAGCGCCGAGGCCGCCAGGCCGGATCGGGCGGCTACCTCCGCGATGTCGAGCATGGCCAACTCCTTGACTTGAAGCGCACTTCAAGTCAGACACTAGCGGTGAATCGCCCACAACGAAAGGAAACCCAGCGTCATGCCGCTACATCCGCAGGTCCGAGCACACCTCGATCGATTGGCCGGCAGCAATTTCGCCGATCTGCACGCCTTCGCTCCCGACCAGGTCCGACAGGGTATGCGCCTCATGAGCCAGAGCCTGGGCCGGCGCGAAACCGTCGCAGCTGTCCGAGATCGCGTCATTTCGACCGAAGCCGGCCACCTGCCGGTCCGGATCTATCACCCGCGTCCGGGCGAACCACGTCCGGTGCTCGTCTTCTTCCACGGCGGTGGCTACGTACTCGGCGACCTGGACACCCACGATGGTCTGGCCCGGGCGCTGGCGAACCGTACCGGGCGTGTCGTCGTCTCGGTCGACTACCCGTTGGCACCCGAGCACAAATACCCCGCCGCCGTCCATGCCGGCTTCGCTGCGACGAAGTGGGTAGCCCAGAACGCATCCGAGGTCGGCGGCGACGATACGAACATCGCGGTCGCCGGTGACAGCGCCGGCGGCAATCTCGCCGCCGTCGTCGCCCTGCTGGCGCGCGACGCCGGCGGCCCCGCCCTGCGCCATCAGGTGCTGATCTACCCGGATCTGGACTTCCGGCGATCGAACGTCTCGATCCGGGAGTTCGCGGGCAAGTACGGCAACATCAGCCGAGCAACCCAGCAGTGGTTCATGAGCCACTACCTCAACAACGAAGCCGAGAAGCTCGAAACGCATGTCTCGCCGCTGCTTGCCCCGCGACTCGAACAGTTACCACCGGCGCTCATCATCACCGCCGAATACGACGCGCTGCGCGACGAGGGCGAGCAGTACGGCGCCCGACTCCGAGAGGCCGGTGTTCACGCGACCGTCAAACGCTACGACGGCATGATCCACGAGTTCATCCGCTGGCCGTTCGACGCCGCCGCCCGCGCGCTGGACGACATCGCCGCGGCGCTGAGCACCGTTGGCACAGCCGCTTAGCGCCAGCGGATGACGCCGATCCGCCATAGAAAGTGGCCCCCGGAGTTTCCTCCGGGGGCCACTTTCGCTAGTAGCGGGGACAGGATTCGAACCTGCGACCTCTGGGTTATGAGCCCA
>CAYNJD010000123.1:0-9193 GCA_964397355.1 uncultured Mycobacterium sp.
AGCTTGCGGATGCCGCCCTTGATCTCCTCGACCGTGAGCTCCTCGCCGCCGAGGTGATGGTGATGCCGCGCTCCTGCTCCTGTTCCATCCAGTCGGTGGTGGAGGCGCCATCGTGGGTCTCACCGATCTTGTAGTTGACGCCGGTGTAGTACAGGATGCGCTCGGTTGTCGTCGTCTTACCGGCATCGATGTGCGCCATGATGCCGATGTTGCGGACCTTGTTCAGGTCGGTCAGCACGTCCTGTGCCACAGCAGTCTTCCCACTCTTTCGATTACTTCGATTGCTTGTCGTCGCCGGGGCCGGCGGCTAAGCCGGATTGATCACCAGCGGTAGTGCGCGAAGGCCCGGTTCGCCTCGGCCATCTTGTGGGTGTCCTCCCGGCGCTTCACCGAGGCACCCAGCCCGTTGCTGGCGTCGAGGATCTCGTTGGCCAGCCGCTCGATCATGGTCTTCTCCCGGCGCTGCCGCGAGAAGCTCACCAGCCAGCGCAGCGCCAGCGTGGTGGACCGCTCGGCCCGGACCTCGACCGGCACCTGGTAGGTGGCGCCACCGACACGGCGGCTGCGCACCTCGAGGGCCGGCTTGACGTTGTCCAGCGCGCGCTTGAGCGTCACGACCGGGTCGGTGCCGGTCTTGTCCCGCGCCTGCTCCAGCGCGCCGTAGACGATGCGCTCGGCCAGCGACTTCTTACCGGCCAGCAGCACCTTGTTGACCAGCTGGGTGACCAGCTGCGACCCGTAGACCGGGTCGGATACCAGCGGACGCTTGGGAGCGGGACCCTTGCGCGGCATCAGCTCTTCTCCTTCTTGGCGCCGTAGCGGCTGCGGGCCTGCTTGCGGTTCTTGACCCCCTGGGTGTCCAGCGAGCCGCGGATGATCTTGTAGCGCACACCCGGCAGGTCCTTCACCCGGCCACCACGCACCAGCACCATCGAGTGCTCCTGCAGGTTGTGGCCCTCGCCCGGGATGTAGGCGGTCACCTCAACCTGGCTGGTCAGCTTGACGCGCGCCACCTTGCGAAGCGCCGAGTTCGGCTTCTTCGGGGTGGTGGTGTACACGCGGGTGCACACGCCCCGACGCTGCGGGCTGCCCTTGAGGGCCGCGGTCTTGACCTTGCCGATCTTGTCGCGGCGACCCTTGCGGACCAGCTGCTGAATGGTTGGCATCTACCGGCTTCCTGTATCGCTGTTCAAACTCTCGTAAAACTTGTCAGTCCTGTGCCCTATCGCTACCCCGCGATCGGGCGTGTCGCATGGGCCGGCCGCGGATTGCTCCGCTGCATAATGGACATGCGAATTGGGCCAGGCGCGCGCGTTATGTCACCAAACGCGCCTCGGTGGCCAGGCACGAGCTACCACAATACCCGGCTGCGGTCCGGCAGGTCAAAGCAGGAGTCGGGGCGCTAGTTCGGTGCGCCGGAACCACTGCCCGTGCCGACCCGCTCGGGGTCCCAGAGCCGGCCCGGCGGCTCGATGCGCCACCGCGGCAACGCCCCGGGAGCGACCCGTTGCAACCACTTGACCAGGCCTTCGCGAACCGTGTAACGCAGCCCGAACAGCGCATCGGAGTTCGCCGCGCTCACCAGTGCCCGCACCCGCAGGTGACCGCCCACGGCGTCGAACACCTGCAGCGAGCCGATGCGGTGGTCCCATTGGTCACTGCCGGACAACAGTCGCTCCAACTCCGCGCGCATCTCATCGATCGGGACCGTGAAGTCGACGTCGAACTCGACGGTGCCGAACAACTCCGTCGCGTTGCGGGTCCAGTTCTCGAACGGCGTGGTGGTGAAGTACGTGGTGGGCAGCACCAGGCGGCGCTGATCCCAGATCTGGACGACGACGTAGGTCAGCGTGATCTCCTCGATGCGGCCGAACTCGCCCTCGATCACCACCACGTCACCGACCCGGATCGCGTCGGAAAACGAGATCTGCATCCCGGCGAACACCGCCCCCAGCGAGGTCTGGGCGGCCAGACCGGCCACCACCGACAGCACACCGGCAGAGGCGAACAGCGTCGCCCCGATCTGTTTGAACGACGGGAAGGTCATCACCGCCACGGCGACTCCGAGCAGGATCACCACGGCGATCACCAACCGCCGCATCGTCATCATCTGGGTCCGGATCCGGCGTCCCCGCCGGTCGGCGTGGGCCAGCTCGCCGTCACCGCAGAACCGGGCTACGACACGGCGCTCCGCCACCACCACCAGGCTGGCGACCAGCCAGGTCAACGCGGCGACGATCGCGACATACAGCAGGTGATCGATGGCGGGCCGCCACCGCCACTCCGGGTCGATGGTCGCCGCCACCGCGATGTTGGCCGCGATCAGCATCAACGTGGCACGAAACGGTCGCCGGGTCAGCATCGCGAGGTCACTGACCACGGCGCGACTGCGGCCTATGTGAGCCAACACCCACGAGACGGTCCGGCCCAGCAGGTAGGCGCCGCCGATGAGACCCACCAGCCACGCCACGACAACGGCCAGCTGGGTGACCGATTCGAACCCGAACCGCTCAAGCATGGCAAACACCTGCTCCCCGTGGTCGGTTACAGAGGCCGTGCAAGCCTACCTACTGCGATGCTCCAGACCTGAAGCCAGTCGGCGCACCATGTCGGCGAAGACCGCGTCGGTGTCGACGTCGTCCATCACCCCGGTCATCTCCAACAGCACGAACCCGTGCATGGCCGCCCAGAACTCCAGCGCGGCGTGAAACGCCCGGTCGCCGTCGAGTCCGTAGGACGACAACACCTCGATCACCGGGGCGGCGGCGCGGGTGGCCGCCGCGGTGTACTCCGGGTCGTCGCCGCCCAGCGGCATCCGGGTGAACGCCGAATAGCGGCCCGGATGGTGGTGGGCGTAGCTGCGGTAGGCGCCGGCCATCACCAGCACCGCGTCGTCGCGGGCGCGGCCCTGACCGACCTGGGTCAGCATCTCCAGGATGTCGTCGATGACCCGCATCCGCATCGCGCGGCGCAGGTCGTTCAGGCTGTGCACGTGGTTGTACAGCGACGGGCCCTTGGTGCCCAGCTGGGTGGCCAACGCATTGATGGTCAACGCGTCCCAGCCCTCACGGTCCAGGAAGTTCAGGGCGGCGTTGACGATGACGTCCCGGCTCAGCTTGACCGGGCGCGCCCCCGACTTGCCGTTGGCACGCGACCGACCGCCCGCCGCCGGCGGGTCTGGTCGAGCTGACATGGCGTACGCCCTTCGTGTCGTGCGAGCCGGAGCAGGAGGTCAGCAACGAACTCTAATCGACACCTAACCGGGGGAACCGGAGTACGGCCCGAGCCGACGCGACGTAAGCTTTGCCGAGATCGCGTCCGGCGAGAGGGGCACGGAGATGAAATGGACCGCGCTGGGTGCCGCACTGCTGTGCTTCGCCGGCGCGGCGGGTGGCGCCCCGAGCGCGCACGCCGTGCCCGGTGACATCCACCTCTACGGCATCCACGAGACGCACACGCTGGACTGCAACGGCGGCACGCTGTTCATCAACGGCGTCAACATCACCGTGCACGCCATGGGCAGCTGCTGGGCGGTGACCATGCAGGGTTCGCAGAACACCGTCATCGCCGACACCATCGTCAACGATGTCACCGTCTACGGCTACGACCAGACCGTCTACTACCACAACGGCGACCCGTTGCTGTTCGACCGCGGACGTGAGCTGGGGATGACCAACCGGCTCCAACGCGTACCGGCGTGACCCGCGATCCCCGTCGAATCCCCCGGTCGTCTCTGGTAACCGCCGTCGCGCTGGCGGCCATCGCGGCGTCGGCCGGCTGCGAGTCGGAGCCGCCGCCGAAATCGGCCCGGATCTCCAAGAGCTATGACGGGCGATTCGCCGACAGGATCAGCTACGAGTCCTTCGGCACCACGTCGGTGATCGACTGCGGCGACGGCAAATCGCTGACCGTCGCCGGGTCGAACAACAGCCTGACGGTCCGCGGCCGCTGCGAGACGGTGAACGTGACCGGCGCCGACAATCGGATCACCATCGGGCGAGTCGACACGTCGCTGACGGTCGGCGGGCTGAACAACTCCGTCAGCTACCGCAGCGGCGATCCGACCGTGGACGACCGCGGGTCGGGCAACACCATTTCCGACAAGCGCTGAGGTGGCTCAGGCTTTTTCACCGTGGCGGCCCGCGCCGCCGGCGAACCGGCTCGCCCCGCGCAGCGCCTCGTCGGCCACCCGCGCGAGGCTGTCGAACTCGTGGTCCATCGCGTGGGCTTCGTTCATGCCCCACTGCCGCAGCGCCGAGAGCCGATCCGAGCGCAGGCAGCCCTGCGGCAGCTCAGCCAGTTCGGCGGCCAGCTGCTCGGCCGCGGTGCGCGCCTGCCCTTTCGGCACCACCCGGTTGGCCAGTCCGATCGCATGCGCCTCGTCGGCGTCGACCGCCCGGCCGGTGAGGATCATGTCCATGGCCCGGCTGTGGCCGATCAGCCGGGGCAGCCGCACCGTGCCGCCGTCGATCAGCGGCACCCCCCAGCGTCGGCAGAACACCCCGAACACCGCATCGGCTTCGGCAACCCGCAGGTCGCACCAGAGCGCCAACTCCAGGCCGCCGGCCACCGCGTAGCCGCTCACCGCGGCGATCACCGGCTTTGCCAGCACCATCCGGGTCGGGCCCATCGGCCCCGGCCCGCTGCGGTGGGTGGTATTGGCGTCGGCGGTACCCAGAGCTTTGAGATCCGCTCCGGCACAGAATGTTCCGTTGTCACCCCACAACACCGCCACCGACGCGGTCTCGTCGCGGTCGAACTCGGCGAAGGCCGCGTACAGCGCGGCTGCGGTCGGCCCGTCGACGGCGTTGCGCGCGTGCGGCCGGTTCAGGATCACCGTGGTCACCGCACCGCTGCGCTCGACCCGTACTGCATCGCCCGTCATGACACCTCCAGCGGTTGGCTCGCGTCGCGCCGCGACGACAGTTCGTCCACGAAATCCGCGTACCGGCTGCGGATCCGCTCCCCGGGCCAGTCCGGCGGCAGCAGTTCCGGCGGCAGCACCGGGTCGCGGCGCAGGTGGCGCAGCATTGCCGCGGCGATGGCGAAGCGCCCGGGAACATCGGCGGCCGAGGCCATCTCCGCCAGCAGTTCGTGACCGGTGGCCGCCCACCCGGCCAGGTCCCACAGCCGGCCCGCGAGTTCTGCCGGTTGTTCGTCGCGCGCGGCGAGCAGCCGGGTATGGGGGACGAGGTCAGCACCGATTTCGACATCGATGTTGGCCGGGCGCATCCAAATCCCTTCGCGCAGTTCGGCGAACCTGCGCTCGGTCAACCCGGACCGCAACGCCGCCCGGGTCCGGGCGTCACAGCCGATGCTGGTGATCACCACCGCCAGCCAGTCACCGCCCCAGTGCCGGGTCAGCGGGTTCAACGCCTCGTCCTGGCGGCGCTGACGCTCGAGCAGACGTTCGGAGAGCCCGTAGCCCTCAGCGGAGCGGACCAGGTCCCCGGCGGCGACCAGCCGGGTCAGCGCCACCCGCATGGCGGTTTCCTTGATACCGAAACCCGATGTGAGCCTGAGCAATTCAGCTGAGGTGGCCGAGGCCGGGTGCGCCCCCAACAGCACCGAGAGCACCACGGAGCGGGCCGTCATGCGAACCGGCGGATCAGCCATCTCGCTGCCCCCTAAACCCCGGAGGCCTGTCGGCCGTAGTCGCCGAACGGCTCGTCACGGTGTCGCACCGCCTCGCGGAATCCGTGCGCCACCGCGTCGGCGACGAAAGCGTGCCCTTCCGGGGTGTGCCGTGCCACGCCGTCGAAGACGGTGCTCACCATCCGGCTGGTGGCCACCCCCTGCTGCAGCAGCGCGGTGTTGAGCGCGAGTTTGGCCATGATCAGCTGGTTGACCGGCATCGCGGCGATGCGGGCCACCAGCCGTTCGGTGCGCTCGTCGAGATCAGCCGGGTCGGGGGCCTCGATCGCCAGGCCCCATTCGGCGGCTTGCGCGCCGGTGATGCAATCGCCGGTCAGCAGTAGCCGTTTGGCGCGCTGGTCGCCGAGCCGGTGCGCCCACAATCCGGCCGCCGGCACTCCCCACACCCGGGTCGGCGGGTAGCCGATCTTGGCGTCGGACGCCGCGATCACCTGGTCGGCGTGCAGCGCGATGTCGGTGCCGCCGGCCACGCAGTAACCGTGGATCTTGACCACCGTCGGCTTGTCGGCGTGCATCAGCGAGGCGAACCCGCGGACGAACCGGCTCATCATCTGGTAGTCGACCATCGGATCCCACGGCTGATCGGGACGGTGGTTGGCCGCCTGGGTCTTGCCGTCGAGCACGCTGCCGCGGTAGCTCTCACCGCCGGCCGACGAAGATCCCTCGGCGTAGGCGCCCAGGTCGAAACCGGCGCAGAAGCCCTCGCCGCGGCCGGACACCAGGATCACGTGCACGTTGGGGTCCAGGTCGGCCCGTTCCACCAGGGCCGACAGTTCCAGCGGGGTATCGGCGGTGATCGCGTTGCCCTTGTCGGGGCGATCGAAGGTGATCCGGGCGACGCGGTCGGTGACCTCGTAGGTCATCGTCCGCAGGTTGTCGAATTCGACCGGGGCGATGTGATGCCGCATGTTCGTCGCCCCTTTGCCGTCAGCCCTTCACCATGGCGCGCTCGAGAATCGGCCCCAGGTCCAGGTCTTTCGGCAGCGTACCGAACGCTCCGCCCCACTGCCCGGCGAACCGGGTCGCCAAGAACGCCTCGGCGACGGCCGGGTGGCCGTGCCGCACCAGCAGCGAACCCTGCAGCGCCAGGCAGATGTCCTCAGCGATCTTGCGGGCCCGGTACTGCGCGCCGAGAAGGTCATTGCCGTCGCCGAGGTCGGCCAGCTGCGCTTTGAGGGCATCGACGTGGGCGTCCAGCCGGTGATCCTGCCCGCCGGTGGCGGCCAGCTCATCGAAGAGCACCGCCACCGAGTCGGGTTGAGTCGCCAGCGCCCGCAGCGTGTCCAGCGCGCTGACGTTGCCCGAGCCCTCCCAGATGCCCATCAGCGGCGCCTCGCGGTACAGCCGCGGCATCAACGAATCCTCGATGTAACCGTTACCTCCCAGGCACTCCATCGCCTCGGCGGCGTGCGGCGTGGCGCGCTTGCACACCCAGTACTTGGTGGCCGCCAGGCCGATCCGGCGCAGCAGCGCCTCGGTGTCGTCGCCGTGGACCGCCTTGTCGGTGGCACCGGCCATCCGCATCGTCACCATGGTGGCCGCCTCGGCCTCCACGGCCAGGTCGGCCAGCACGTTGCGCATCAGCGGCTGGTCGATCAGATAGTCGCCGAACGCCTTTCGGTGCTGGGTGTGGTAGATCGCGCGGGCCAATCCCATCCGCATGCTGGTGGCGCTGCCCAGCGCGCAGTCCAGCCGGGTCAGGTTGACCATCTCGATGATGACCGAGACACCGCGGCCCTCGTCGCCGACCAGCCACGCGGTGGCGCCGTCGTACTCGATCTCGCTCGAGGCGTTGGCGTGGTTGCCGAGTTTGTCCTTGAGCCGCTGCAGCCGCATCCGGTTGCGGGTGCCGTCGGGCAGCACCCGGGGCAGGAAGAAACAGCTCAAGCCACCGGGCGCCTGCGCCAGCACCAGGAACACATCGCACATCGGTGCGGAGGTGAACCACTTGTGCCCGGTCAGGGTGTAGCTGCCATCAGCATTACGCACCGCGGCGGTGGTGCCGGCCCGCACATCGGAGCCGCCCTGCTTCTCGGTCATCGACATGCCCGCGGTGATGCCGGCCTTGTCGGCCGGCGCTTTCAGCTCGGGGTCGTAGACCCGGCTGGTCAGCAGCGGCTCGTAGGTCTTCGACAGTTCGGCGTTGTAGCGCAGCGCCGGCACGACGGCATACGTCATCGAGATCGGGCACATGTGGCCGGGCTCGGCGGTCCACACCCCGGTGGCCGCGGCGCGCACCACGTGGGCACCCGGCCGGGGGTCGGCCCAGGGCGCGGCGTGCAGCCCGTGGGCGATCGCGGTGCGCATCAACTCGTGGTAGGCGGGGTCGTATTCGACCTCGTCGATGCGATTGCCGACGACGTCGTGGGTGTGCAGAATCGGCCGGTTGCGGTCGGCGAGTTCACCCCAGCGCTGGGTCTGCTTCGAGCCGGAGACGGCCCCGAGGTCGGTGACCTCGTCGACGCCCCACTGGCCGCCCTCGCGGATCAGCGCCTCGATGAGGACCGGCGAGGAAGCGGGGTTGTAGCCCTGCAGCGGATGCACCTGGTTGGTGACGATATGCGTGTCGGCCATAGCGCAATATTACAGTTTTTCCACGCCTGCACAATAGATTGTAACCCAAGTTATGGCCGACAACCAAAACGGCGATCACGGCCCGAGGTCGGGAGGTTCCAGGCCGTGATCGCCGCGTCTGTGGGTGATGCGCTAGGGGCCGCCCGCCCCCGTCGCACCATCGGAATCGAAAGCGCCGGGGCAGCTCCTGTCAGTCATCACCGGATCCTCCCGCCGTAACGAATGTGCGAGCCGCCCTTACTGGCGCGAGGCCTGAGGAAATTAATAGCACATCCCCAACCGTATGTCATCTACCTCTAGGTAAATCAGACCATATGAATGTTTAACCGTTTTCCGAAAAACGAACGGTTTTCGTCTGACGGTACCCCAGTGTAGTACTTGAAGCGCAGGTCAATGACCTCGGTAAGCAATTCCGTGATTCCGGACGGCAGCCCGCCCGACTAGCTGAGACGTTCCTTCAGGAACGCGATGTCGGCCTTGCGGCCCTCCTCGGCGGTCTCGCAGATGACCGGAGCACCGGCGGCCTTGACGACGGCCACCAACAGCTCCGGATCGATCTGGCCGGTGCCGAAGTTGGCGTGCCGGTCCCGGCCGGAGCCGGCGGCGTCCTTGGAATCGTTGCAGTGCACCAGGTCGATGCGCCCGGTGATGGCCTTGATCCGCTCCACCGCGTCGGCCAGCTTCTCGCCGGCCGCCCAGGTGTGGCAGGTGTCCAGGCAGAACCCGACGCCGGTGTCGCCGATGTGGTCCCACAGCTTGGCGATGGTGTCGAAGTGCCGGGCCATCGCGTGGTCACCGCCGGCGGTGTTCTCCAGATACACCGGGACGGTCGTCTCCAGCCGGTCCAGCGCCTTGCGCCAGCGGGTGAAGCCGGCCTGCGGGTCGGGGTCGTCGGCGGTGACGTGGCCACCGTGCACGATCACCGCGGCCGCGCCGATGTCGGCGGCGGCGTCGCAGGTCTGCT
>CAYNJD010000124.1:0-9143 GCA_964397355.1 uncultured Mycobacterium sp.
CGGCGGTTGATGACGGCCTCGGTCAACCGGAACGGCAGGTCGTCGGCGTCAGCAGGACCGCCGTGTTCGGTGATCACCGCGCGGGACAATGCCCGGTAGTGGCTGCGCAATTCGTCCCGGCGCCGGCGGAAGGCGGCGAAGCGCTCGACGCGAAGATCCGGAAGCAGATACAGGCTGCCCAGATTCCAGGCGCCGCCGCACAGTTGGGCGGTGTCGGCGACGACGAGGGTGTGCAGCCGGGGCGCCGCCGGTCCGCCTTCGGCGATCAGCTCGCCGGCCAATGCCACCGAGGCGTCGACGGTGCCGGTCAGCAGCGCGTCCAGGATGTCGTCCTTGGCGGCGAAATGGTGATACAGCGAGGCCTGCCGCATCCCGACACCCTCGGCGATGCGCCGGGTCGAGGTGGCGGCGTAGCCGACGGTGGTGAACAACTCCGCCGCCGCATCCAGGATCTCGTCGCGGGCGCTGTCACCGGGCCGCCGTGAGGCCACCAGCCGGGGACGTCCTCGCCGGTCGGACCGCATCGCTCACCTCCGAGATTATTTCTATCGATTGATAGATAATCATGCTAGGGTGCGGGATGTCGAGAGAGGAGACACGCCGATGGACACCGGCTCCACCAGCGGGGCACGCGACCATGCCCGCGCCCAGGCGCAGCGCGCGGAAATGCGGGTTCCGGCGACCCCCGAGGACGTCGACCCGTCGACGCTGACCTGGGCCGAGTCGATCCCGCCGAACGGCTACGCCACCAAGGTGCTGGCGCGCGGCAGCCGGATCCGGCTGATCGACGCCGACGGCGGCGGCTGCGCGCATCTGCTGCTCTACCGCGCCGACGCGCCGTGGGAGCGTCTCAACGTCGCCGACACCATGAAGGTGCCGTGGCAGGCCTACCTGGGCCCCGGCCATCCATTGCTGTCGGATCAAGGCCGCCTGCTGGCCACCGTCGTCGCCGACTCCTCGAACCACCACGACATGCTGTGCGGGCCCGACGCCACCGGCCGGCGCCTGCTGCTGCTCGGCGCCACCAAACACGGCATGGACGTTCGGGACGTGGCGCCGTCGGTGGCGCTGTTCCGCGGCGTCCGCGTCGACCCCGGCAGCGGGGCACTGGAATTCACCGGCTCAGCGGGCCCCGGGGCGGCGGTCGACCTGATGATCCACCTTCCGGTCGTGATGGTGCTGGCCAACGCCGCACACCCGCTGGATCCCGACCCGGCGCCGGCCGCGCTGGACGTGCTCGGCTGGAAACCCGCTGAACCGCCGGGCGAACCCCTCAATGACGACCCGGAATACCTGCGGGCCCTGGCCAACACCGAGGCGGTGGTGCGGGCATGGTGACCGTCTCCGATGACGTGGTCGCGGCCCGGGCGCCCTGGTCGGCGGTGGTACCCGCCGGGGATGAGCTGCAGATCATCGACCTGCACGGCAATCAGGCGGTGGACTGCCTGCTCTATGACGCCGCCGATCACACCCGCCGCTACAGTGCCCAGGCCACGGTGGTCGCGCAGCGCAACATCTTCGTGAGCACCGGCACGGTGCTGCGCGCCGCCGACGGCACCGCTTTGATGACCGTCGTCGCCGACGACGTCGGCAACCACGACACCATCGCCGGGGCCTGTTCGCAGGAGTCCAACACGCTGCGCTACGGCCACCACACCGCACACCAGCACGCCTGCGTGGAGAACTTCCTCGCCGAAGGCGCCAAACACGGGCTGGGCAAGCGCGACATCGTCTCCAACATCAACTGGTTCATGAACGTCCCGGTCGAAGCCGACGGCACACTGGGGATTGTCGACGGGATCTCGGCTCCGGGCAAGAGCCTGACGTTGCGGGCCGACGTCGACACCCTGGTGCTGGTGTCGAACTGCCCGCAGATCAACAACCCCTGCAACGGCTTCGACCCGACACCGGTGCGCATGGTGATCACCCGAAGATGATCGGCATCGAGGTGGTCGACCCCGGGCTGTTCACCACCGTGCAGGACTGGCCCGGGCGGGTCGGGTACTGGCATGTCGGCGTGCCGCCGTCCGGGCCGATGGACGACCTGTCGTTCCGGATCGGCAACCGGGTGCTGGGCAATCCCGAGGGTGCGGCCGGATTGGAATGCACCAAAGCGGGCCCCGCGCTGCGCTTCTCGACCACGGCCTGGATATGCGTCACCGGGGCGGCGGTGCCGGTCACCCTGAACGGTGCCCCGGTGCCGCAGTGGCAGTCGGTGCGGGTGCCCGCCGGCGCCGTGCTGCAGATCGGCACCGTTCCCGGGCCCGGCATGCGCTGCTATGTGCTCATCGAGGGCGGCATCGCCGAACCGGAATTGCTGGGCAGTGCCGCGACTTTCACCCAGGGCGTGTTCGGCGGCCACCACGGCAGGGTGCTGCGCGCCGGGGATCGGCTCACCGCGACCGGCCGCGGCGGCGCCGCACCGGCACTGACCCGCGCCCCCGACGAGAGCCAGCCCGCCATCGGCCGGCACTGGGAGCTGGCGGTGACCGAGGGACCGCACGCCGCCCCGGAGTTCTTGACCGAGAACGACATGGCGGCCCTGACGGGTGCCGACTACACCGTGCACTTCAACTCCGACCGCACCGGTGTGCGGCTGACCGGTCCCAAACCGCGCTGGGCGCGTCGCGACGGCGGCGAGGCCGGCCTGCATCCGTCCAATATCCACGACACCGCGTATTGCGTTGGGACACTGGATTTCACCGGTGACACCCCGATTCTGCTGGGACCCGACGGCCCCAGCCTGGGCGGCTTCGTCTGCCCGGTGACGGTGGTACGCGGAGACCGGTGGAAGCTCGGCCAGCTGGCGCCCGGCGACACCGTGCGGTTGGTGCCGGTACGCGCTGAGCACGCCCCGCCGCTGCGTTCGCTGGGCGTGCAGCGGCGTGCGGCGCTACCGGTGGTGGCCGCCGGCTCCGGTGACGGCGACGGCGGGGTGTTGCAGCGCTACACCGGCCGGGACGGCACGGCTGTCACGCTGCGCCGTTCCGGCGACGGTGGGATCCTGCTCGAATACGGCCCCATGACATTGGATCTGGCGTTGCGGGCGCGGGTGCAGGTGCTCTACGAACAACTGAGAGAACGCGGACTGCCCGGCATGACGGAGCTGACGCCGGGCGTGCGATCGCTGCAGATCCAGTTCGACCCCGAGCAGACCTCGTGCAGCGAGGTGATGGAGCAGCTGTCCTCGATCGACGACGAGCTGCCGCGCTGCGACGAACTCGTCGTACCGAGCCGATCGGTGCGGCTGCCGCTGAGCTGGGACGACCCCGGCACCCACGAGGCCATCCGGCGTTACATGTACGGGGTGCGGTCCGACGCGCCGTGGTGCCCGTCGAACATCGAATTCATCAGGCGCATCAACGGACTCGACGACATCGCGGATGTCTGTGACATCGTCTTCGCCGCGCAGTACCTGGTGCTGGGTCTCGGCGACATCTACCTCGGCGCCCCGGTGGCCACGCCGCTGGACCCGCGCCACCGGCTGGTGACCACGAAGTACAACCCGGCCCGCACCTGGACACCGGAGAACGCCGTCGGGATCGGCGGCGCCTACCTGTGCATCTACGGCGTCGAAGGTCCCGGCGGCTACCAGTTCGTCGGGCGCACCACCCAGGTCTGGAACCACCGGCATGCCACCGTCGGCCTGTTCGATCCCGAAACGCCGTGGCTGCTGCGCTACTTCGACCGGATCAGCTTCTATCCGGTCTGCGCCGAGGAACTGTTGCAGCTGCGAGCGGATATCGCGGCCGGCCGCGGCCGGATCGACATCACCGACGGCGAGTTCTGCCTGGCGAGCTACCACCGGTTTCTGGACGACAACGCCGAGACCATCGCCGGGTTCCGGCAGCGACAGAGCGTCGCGTTCGCCGCTGAGCGCAGCGCCTGGCGCGAGGCCGGCGAAATCGCGGCGCACACCGGGATTTAGAACACCACCGTCTCGTTGGCCACCCGGATCACCCGATCCTGGCAGTGCCACTGCACGGCCCGCGACAACACCGCCCGCTCCACGTCGGCGCCCAGCCGCACCAGATCGCCCACGGAGTGGGTGTGATCGACACGCACCACGTCCTGCTCGATGATCGGCCCCTCGTCGAGCACCTCGGTGACGTAGTGCGCGGTGGCGCCGATCAGCTTCACGCCGCGCTCCCGCGCCCGCTGATAGGGCGCCGCACCGATGAACGCCGGCAGGAAGGAGTGGTGGATGTTGATCAGCGGGCAGCCGACCGCCTCGATGAACTCGCCGGTGATGATCTGCATGTAGCGCGCCAGCACCACCAGATCGACGTTGCCGCACAGCAGTTGCAGTTGGCGCTGTTCGGCCTCGGCGCGGATCTCGCGGGTGGCGGGGATGTGGAAGAACGGCACCCCGAACGGCCGTACCTGCTCGGCCAGCTCCGGATGATTGGAGATCACCATCGCCACCGTCATCTCCAGCTCGCCGCGGCGGTTGCGCCACAGCAGATCCAGCAGGCAGTGGTCGGCTTTGGAGGCCATGATCGCCACCCGTTTGGGCTTGGCGGCCTCGGCGAACCGGTAGTCCATCGCGAACCGCTGTGCCACCGTGGCGCCGAACCGCTGTTGGAGTTCGTCGATGGCGGCGGGCAGGCCGGGCAGGTGAAACAGCGCCCGCTGCACGAACGTCCCGTCCTCCGGGGCGGTCGAGTGCTGGTCCAGCGAGATGATGTTGGCGCCGGCCTCGGCCAGAAACGCGCTGACGGCGGCGATGATGCCGTGACTGTCCGGGCAGCGCAGCAACAGCCGGCCGATGTCGGCGGTGGGTTGATCACGCGCCCGTCCGGGGTGGCCCTGCGGCGGCTGTGCTGACGTCGCGGGGCCTGCCGGACCCCCGGAACCCCCGGAACCAATAGTCATGGGCACCCTTCGCCGATCCCGATACCAACGGGTCAGATTACCGGGGCGACGGAACAAAACCCGACACACCGGGCGACTAACACGCATCACACACGTAACACCAGGCACACTAGTAACAACAACTATGCCTGGAGGGTGCTGCCGTGTACCGAGTGTTCGAAGCCCTTGACGAGCTGGGCTCCATTGTCGAAGAAGCACGTGGTGTGCCGATGACGGCAGGCTGCGTGGTGCCCCGCGGTGACGTCTTGGAGTTGATCGATGACATCCGCGATGCCATTCCCGGTGAACTCGACGACGCCCAGGACGTGCTGGATGCCCGCGACTCGGTGCTCAACGAGGCCAAGGAGCACGCGGACTCGATGGTCAGCTCCGCCACCACCGAATCCGACTCGATGGTCAGCCACGCGCGGGCCGAGGCCGACCGGCTGCTGGCCGACGCCAAGGGGCAGGCCGACCGGATGGTTGCCGAGGCGCGCGCGCACAGCGAGCGGATGCTGGGCGAGGCACGCGAGGAGGCGGCCCGGCTGACCGCGACCGCCAAGCGCGAGTTCGAGACCGCCACCAGCCGTGCGCAGGCCGAATGCGACCGGTTGGTGGAGAACGGCAACGCCGCCTACGAGAAGGCGGTGCAGGAGGGCATCAAGGAGCAGCAGCGCCTGGTCTCGCAGAACGAGGTGGTCACCTCGGCGCGCGCCGAGGCCACCCGACTGATCGACTCGGCGCACGCCGAGGCCGACCGGATGCGCGGTGAATGCGACATCTACGTCGACGCCAAGCTGGCCGAGTTCGAGGACTTCCTCAACGGAACGCTGCGCTCGATCAACCGCGGTCGTCACCAACTGCGTACCGCTGCGGGCACCCACGACTACGCGGTTCGCTGACCGGCGCCCCCCGTCTTTGCCGCTGCGTAGAATCGCGGCATGGCGAGGCACCCGAACGCAGACAAGCGGCAGCTGACTTCGCCGTTCGTGGTCAACGTCGCTCGGCTGGGCCGGCGCCCCGGCACCATGATGTCGCTGCGCGAGCAGCGAGCCAGCCGGGACCGCATCGGACTCGACCTGGTGGCGATCCCGCCCGGCACCGCGGTGGATCTGGCCGTCCGGGTCGAGGCGGTCTCCGAGGGTGTGCTGGTCACCGGTGTGGTGTCGGCGCCGACGGCGGGCGAATGCGCGCGGTGCCTGCAACCGCTGACCGGCGACATCGAGGTCGAGCTCACTGAGCTGTTCGCCTACCCGGACAGCACCACCGAGGCCACCACGGACGACGACGAGGTCGGCCATGTCGTCGACGACGCGGTGGACCTCGAGCAGGCGATAGTCGACGCGGTCGGGCTGGCGCTGCCGCTGTCCCCGCTGTGTGATCCCGACTGTCCGGGGCTGTGCCCGGACTGCGGAATCGCGCTTGCCGAGGCCGAACCGGGTCACCACCACGACAAGATCGATCCGCGCTGGGCCAAGCTCGCCGACATGGTGGCGTCCCCCGAAGCGCAGTCGACGGACGACGGCGACCGGTGAGCCGACCCCGGCAAGCCGTGCTGGATGCACTCGGCGTGGACCTCTCCGACGACCTGCTGACGCTGGCCGTCACCCACCGCAGCTACGCCTACGAGAACGGTGGCCTGCCCACCAACGAGCGCCTGGAGTTCCTCGGGGACGCCGTACTGGGACTGACCATCACCGACGAACTGTTCCACCGGCACCCGGACCGGCCCGAGGGCGACCTGGCGAAACTGCGCTCCAGCGTGGTCAACACCGCCGCGCTTGCCGACGTGGCGCGCGGGCTGACCTCCGACGGCCTGGGCGCCCACCTGCTGCTCGGCCGCGGCGAGGTCAACACCGGCGGGGCCGACAAGTCGAGCATCCTGGCCGACGGCATGGAGTCACTGCTGGGGGCGGTGTATCTGCAGCACGGGATCGACATCGCGCGCGAGGTGATCCTGCGACTGTTCGGTCCGCTGCTCGACACCGCCGCCACGTTGGGGGCGGGCCTGGACTGGAAGACCAGCCTGCAGGAACTGACCGCCGCACGCGGGCTGGGAGTGCCGTCCTATCAGGTCAGCTCCACCGGGCCGGACCACGATCGGGAGTTCACCGCCGTGGTCGTCGTCTCGGACACCGAATACGGTTCCGGTGTCGGGCGATCCAAGAAGGAAGCCGAACAGAAGGCTGCCGCGGCGGCCTGGACGGCGCTGGACGCGCTGGACGCCGGCTCGGCCGGGTAAATGCCGGAGCTCCCCGAGGTCGAGGTGGTGCGGCGCGGCCTGGACGCCCACCTGGTGGGCCGCACCATCACCGCGGTGCGGGTGCATCACCCGCGCGCGGTGCGCCGCCACGAGGCCGGCCCCGCCGATCTGACCGGTCGACTACTGGGGGCCCGGGTCACCGGCACCGACCGGCGCGGCAAGTACCTGTGGCTGCTGTTGAGCACCGACGAGGCGCTGGTGGTGCACCTGGGGATGAGCGGACAGATGCTGCTGGGCGAGCTGCCCGACACCAAGCACCTGCGGATCGCCGCGGTACTCGACGACGACACGCTGGTCGGCTTCGTCGACCAGCGGACGTTCGGCGGCTGGCAGCTCACCGACCTGGTCACCGTGGACGGCAGCGTGGTGCCGGTGCCGGTGGCGCACCTGGCCCGCGACCCGCTGGACCCCCGGTTCGACGCCGAAGCGGTGGTGAAGGTGCTGCGGCGCAAGCACTCCGAGATCAAACGCCAGCTTCTCGACCAGACCGTGGTGTCCGGGATCGGCAACATCTACGCCGACGAGGCACTGTGGCGGGCCGGGATCCGCGGCACCCGGATGGCCGACACGCTGTCCCGGCCGCGGCTGCGGGCGCTGCTGGCGGCCGCTCGCGCGGTGATGGGCGATGCGCTGGCCGCCGGAGGCACCTCGTTCGATTCGCTGTATGTCAACGTCAACGGCGAGTCCGGCTACTTCAGCCGGTCACTGGACGCCTACGGCCGCGAAGACCAGCCGTGCCGGCGCTGCGGCACCGCGATCCGCCGGGCGAAGTTCACCAACCGCTCGTCGTACTACTGCCCGAAGTGCCAACGCTGACCGGGTTGCGCATGCGTGGGGTTGTGTCACTCGAAGATGTCGCGGTGCACCCGTCCCGGCGGCAGTGACGGGTCGACGAACCATTCCCGGCCGAACGCCAGCCCGGCCACCTGCGGGGGCAGCCGCAGCAAGACCGCGAACAGCCGGGCCGCGGCGCCGGAGCTGCCGATCTGGGAACGGTGCTCGGCGAACGCGTCGCGCTTCTGGCGCGCGAACCCAAAGACGTCGATCCGGTGGGTGATGCCTGAGCCGGGCGTGTAGGCGGTCCGGACGACGTCACGCGGGTAGGGCTCCGGCAGCCGCAGCAACCGAGCGGCGTTCCCGACTCGGGTCAGCACCTCCCGGGGCATCGTCGCCTCCAGCACCCGCGGTGTCGCCGCGAGCTCGGCGGCCCGCTTGCCGACGTGATGGACCTGTACGTGATCACGATGGCCGTAGCCGCCATTGGCCTGGTAGCTCAACAGCAGATCCGCGCCCTCGTCGCGCAGGATGGCGGCCAGCTGCCGTGCGGCCTGCTCGGCGTCGGCGCGGCCGAACCGGATGCGCCCCGGCGGGTCGGGGTAGAACTCCGGCCCGAATCCGCTGTCGGCGTAGCCGAGGCATTCCACCCGATGCGCACCGAGGATGCGTGCGCTCGACCGCAATTCGTCGATCCTGATGTCGGGGTCATCGTTGCTCATGCGCCCGTCGGTGGCCGTCACCACGACCACGCGATGGCCTTCGGCGGCTGCCCGGGCCAGGGTGCCCCCGGTCAGGATCGCCTCGTCATCGGGGTGGGCGTGGAATGCGACGACGGTGGCCATGCACCGCAGTATGCCGCAGCGGCGCAGCTCACCGCCGCAGCGGATTGAGCGCGGCCAGCAGGCGAACGAGTTCGGCCTGGCGATGTACGCCGGTCTTGTCGAAGACATGCTGCAGGTGCGTCTTCACGGTTGTCAGCGAGACGCACAGCCGCTCGGCGATCGGGGCCAGGCCCTCGCCCCGCATCACCAGCAGCGCGACCTGCGCTTCGCTGTTGGTCAGCCGGTACAGCCGCCGCAACAGCGTGGCCGGTGGATCCGGTTGTAGCTCGGGATCGACAATGATCACCATTGCCCGATTGTTACGGTGCCGCGCAGTGGCTTTCGGCTCAATCGGCAATACGTGAACGATGTAGGGACGTCGGTTGGACGGCCGCGGGCACAGGAACGACCCGCCCCAGATGTCACCG
>CAYNJD010000125.1:0-9007 GCA_964397355.1 uncultured Mycobacterium sp.
GCCACCACGGTGGTGTCATCCGGGCGCAGCACCGCATAGATGCCGGCCACCACGAACACCAGGTAGCCCACCTTCACCCAGGCACGTGACTGCGCCGACCGCCGTGACACCAGCAGGTAGATCAGCAGCGCGATCACCGCCGCGATCAGCAGCACCTTGATCCAGTTCATCGCGACATCCTCTTGCGCAGCAATCCGTCGAACATGATGTTGACGCCGTTGAGCAACGGCTGGCCCTTCGACTTCGAGTATTCGGTGTAGAGCACCTCCACCGGTTCTTCCCCTACCCGCCAACGGTTTTCGGCGATCAGCGCGATGAACTCCCCGGCGTGGCTCATACCGTTCATGGTGAGGTCGAGCCGGTCGGCGACCCGCCGGTTGAACACCCGCAGACCGTTGTGGGCATCGGAGAGTCCCAGCCGGCGGATCCGCGGATTCAGCCACACCGCGGCCCGCAGCACCCACCGTTTGAGCGGCGGCACCGCGGCGGCGGCCTCGGGTGCGGCGAACCGCGTGCCGATGACGATGTCGAGATCGGAGCTGTCGAGACGCTCGATCATGCGGACCACGTCGGCCACCCGGTGCTGGCCGTCGGCGTCGAAGGTGGCGAACAGTCGCGCGCCGGGTTGCCGGCGGGTGAACTCGACCCCGGTCTGGATGGCCGCCCCCTGGCCGAGGTTGACCGGATGGCGCACCACGTAGGCCCCGGCGCGCCGGGCGATCGCGGCGGTGTCGTCGGGACTGCCGTCGTCCACGCAGACCACCGAAGTGAAAACCGACCGGATGTCGGCGATCACGTCGCCGATGACGGCTGCCTCGGCGAAGGCGGGGACGATGATCCAGACATCGGGGTAACGGCTGTTTGACCTGGTATCGATGCCTAAAAAATACACTCCGACGGCCGTCGGGCGGCTCAGGGCGCCGCGCGCAACGCCGCCAGATGCACCCCGATGCCCACCAGCGGCCCGCACAGCAGCGCGACGACGGTCCTGGTCGGTAGGTCCAGCGGCAGCAGCAACAACAACGTCGACGCCACGGTGGCACCCACCCAGCCCAGCGCGTAGGCGCGATGCAGCGCCGCGGCCACGGTCGCCGCACCGGTCAGCGTCAGCAGCGCGATCGCGGTCGCGCCCGCGGTCAGTCCGGCCAGCAGCAGGCCACTCGCGTCGTAGTCACCGCCGAACACCGCGCGCAACAGCCACGGACCCAGCAGGCCGGCCGCCACCGCACCCGCCGCCCCCACCGCGGTGACCGATGCCGCCGGCGTGTGCAGTGCCCGCACCCGCCGCCCGCGCTGGTCGACGAAGTGCGCTATCAGGTTGCCCTGCATGGCGGTCAGCGGCACCAGCAGCGGAGCTCGGGTCACGGTGACCGCCAGGATCACCACACCGCCTTCGGCGCCCAGCTCGCCGTAGGTGGCCTGCAGCAGCACCGGAAAACCCATCACCAGGATCGCGCTGGCCCCGGCTGCGGTGATCGAATGTGCTGCGCCACGCAGGAATTCGGCGGTGCCCACCGGAGTCAGCAGTCGGGCCGCCGATCGGGTCGCGGGTGAGGCGGCCAACAGCAGCAGCCAGGCCACCGCCCCGGCGACGGTGGCCCACAAGAACCCGACCAGACCCCAGCCGATCACGAACGTCGCGGCGGCCACCGCGACCCGGATGCCCGCGTCGGTCACCATCAGCGCCCCGTACTGCGTCCACCGGTTGGTGCCGGCCAGCATGCCCAGCAGGGTGGCGTGCACCGCGAAGTTGGCCAGCCCGAAGCACAGCAGCCCCACCGACAGCCAGCGCGCTTCGACGAACACGTGAGCGCTCCACAGCGGCGAGCTGCCGGCGACCAGTGCGGCGGCGGTCACCCCGGCCAGCCCGGCCACCCACAGCGGCCGGGTGTGCCCGCGGGGCGCGGTGCCCGGGCGGGGGTCCCGGGTGAACCGGACCTCGCGGGTGGTCTCTTGCAGCAGACCGTTGGCGGCGCCGCCGACCAGGCCGAATGCGCCCCAGAACACACCGAACACCGAGAAACCGGCCGGGTCCAGATCGCGCGCCGCCAGGTAGAGCACCGCGTAGCCGCAGAGCGCGCTGAGCAGTGTCGCGGTGCCCACCCGAGCGACACTGGCCCGGGTGACGGGGCCGCCGTGCCGGCCGCCGGGGGACCGGCCGGGTCCGGTACCACCGATTTCGGTCACCACGGCGAAAATACTAAGCGGGCCGCGGGGTACGGTCGGTCGGCCCATTTAAAGAACCTGGCGCACGCTGCCCACTTCGACACACGACCGGAGGCCCACGTTGGACCCGTCGCTGTTGGAATGGCTGGTGACGTTCGCGGGGCTGGCCGTGGTGCTCGGCTTCGACCTGCTCATCATCGGACGGCGGGTGCATGAGCCGACGATCCGTGAGGTCGCGACCTGGCTGACGTTCTACCTGAGCCTGGCGGTGGCGTTCGGGGCCTGGGTGTGGGGGTATCACGGCGCGAAGTTCGGGATGCAGTTCTTCGCCGGCTGGCTCACCGAGTACAGCCTGTCGGTGGACAACCTGTTCGTCTTCGTCATCATCATGAACAGCTTCAACGTGCCCCGGCGCTACCGGCAGGAGGCGTTGTTCGTCGGCATCGTCCTGGCGCTGTCGTTCCGTTCGGTGTTCATCGCGCTGGGCGGGGTGGCGGCGCAACGGCTGTCGTGGACGTTCTACCTGTTCGGGGCGTTCATGGCCTACACCGCGTTCAAGCTGCTGCGGCACGGCGACCACGGCGGCGACGGTGAGGGGGGAAGCGGGGGCAACAACGTGGTGGTGCGCTTCGCCCGCACCCACTTCAACGCCACCGACCGGTGGGCGGGCGTGCGGTTCTTCGTCCGCGACGCCGGCGGATCCTGGGCCGTCACACCGATGTTCCTGGTGGCGCTGGCGCTGGGCACCACCGATGTGATGTTCGCGATGGACTCCATCCCGGCCATCTACGGGCTGACCCGCCAGCCGTATCTGGTGTTCGCCGCCAACGTGTTCGCCCTGATGGGGCTGCGGCAGCTCTACTTCATCCTCGGCAAGCTGCTGAATCGGTTCGTCTACCTGTCAAAGGGGCTGGCGCTGATCCTGGGTTTCATCGGGGTGCGGATGGTGCTGCACGCGCTGCACACCAACGAGGTGTGGTTCATCAACTCCGGCCGCAACGTCAACGTCCCGGAGATCCCGACCCCGGTCAGCCTGACGGTCGTGGTGGGTGTGCTGCTGGTGACCACCGCGGCCAGCCTGTACCGCACCCGCGGGACCCGGGCCGGCCAGTCACCGGAGTGAAAAGACCGGGATCGCCGGCGCCGCGGTGCGCAGTTCGTCGGCGCCGGCGCCCGGTGTCAGCCCCGCCATATGGCCTTTGACCTGCCAATACCACCGCTGTAGATACTGTCGCAGCAGCGCCGGCTTGTCGTCGTCGCTGACTTCGGTGGCGTGCGCCGTCCTCCGGTGCCAGAAGGGTCCGAGCTGCACCCGGCCGGCGGCCCGCACGTTGCGGACCCACTCGGTGTTACCGCGCGGCGCCACCAGATAGTCGACACCGTCGACGGTCAGCAGGTTGACCACCACACTGCGGGGTTTGCCGGTCTTTCGGCCGCGGACGACAAGCGAGTGCGTGCCGGCGATGCTGATGCCGGCGTCGGCGAGCCCGCGGATCAGTGTGTTGGCGAATCGGGCCGGCGCGCCGGGCCGGGCGTATCCGGTGGTGGTCATGGTGGTCCTCACATCAGATTATGAGAGCAGTGCTCTCGTTTTCATGGTCATCCTGACACGGCGGGTCCACAAAAACAAGAGCGGTGCTCGCGAATCTGTCAGACTCACCCGATGGGCAAACGGCAGGAGTCGCGCGAACGAATCGAGGCGCAGATCATCGAGGTCGGCCGGCGCCAGCTGCTGACCCACGGCGCGGCCGGCCTGTCGCTGCGTGCCGTCGCCCGCGACCTGGGCATGGTCTCCTCGGCGGTCTACCGCTACGTGAGCAGTCGCGACGAACTGCTCACGCTGCTGCTCATCGACGCCTATTCCGACCTGGCCGACGCGGTGGACCGGGCCCGCGAGGCGGCGCCCGCACCGTCGTGGCGCGACGACATAGCCACCATCGCCCACGCGATGCGGGACTGGGCGCTAGCGCATCCGGCCCGCTGGGCGTTGCTGTACGGCAGCCCGGTTCCCGGCTATCACGCGCCGCCCGAACAGACCGTCGTTCCGGGCACCCGCGTCGTGGCCGCATTCTTCGACGCCGTCGCGGCCGGCATCGCCGCCGGCGACATCGGGGTGAACGGCCTTGCCGCACAATCGTTGTCGGCGGACTTCGACCGGGTCCGCACGGAATTCGACTTCGTCGGCGATGACGACGTCGTCGGGAAATGCTTCCTGCTGTGGGCCGCCCTGGTCGGCGCGATCAGCCTGGAAGCGTTCGGCGGCTACGGCGCGGACACCGTGTCGCAGCCGAGGGCGCTGTTCGACGTCCAGCTCGGGCTGTTGCTGGAGACCTTCGCGCGGCCGTGATCAGTGACCGGAGGTCTTGAACCGTTCAAGGGACCGCGTGACCTCGGCTTCGGCCTCGGCGCGGCCCACCCAGTCGGCGGCCTTGACGAACTTGCCCGGCTCCAGATCCTTGTAGTGCACGAAGAAGTGTTTGATCGCGTCCAACTCGTGCGACGGCACGTCGCCGATGTCGGCGATGTGGTCCCAGCGGTGATCACCGGCCGGCACGCACAGCACCTTGTCGTCGCCGCCGGCCTCGTCGGTCATCCGGAACATCCCGACCGGCCGCGACTCGACGATCACACCGGGAAACACCGACTGCGGCAGCAGCACCATCGCGTCCAGCGGGTCGCCGTCCTCACCGAGGCTGTCCTCGATGAAGCCGTAGTCGGCGGGGTAGCCCATCGGGGTGTACAGGTAGCGGTCGAGCTTGACCCGGCCACTGACGTGGTCGACCTCGTACTTGTTGCGCTGGCCCTTGGGGATTTCGATGGTCACGTCGAATTGCACGCGCACAGTCTAGAGCGGGCCGGTCTCACGCCGGGACTCCGGCCTTCCGGCACAATTGGCGACGACAGGCAGGAGAGACATGCAGTCCACCCGGTGGCGACACTCCACCACTCATCTGGGTATCGCGGCCGCGGTCCTGGCGCTGGCCGCCGCCGTGGTGGTGGTGGCCGCGGTGGTGCTTCCGGACCAATCCGGTGCCGGTGCTCACAGCGTGCCGCAGCCCCCGGTGGCGACCGCCCGGCCGGGCGTGGTCCCGGTCGCCGACGACGCCCCGGTGCCGACGGGCAGCGCGCTGGCGGCGGCCATGTCGGCCGCGCTGGCCGACCCGAACCTGGGCCATCTGACCGGCCGGATCACCGACGCGCTGACCGGCAAGGCGCTGTGGACGCAGCAGGAGGACCTGCCGATGCAGCCGGCGTCGACCAACAAGGTGCTCACCGCGGCGGCCGCGCTGCTCGCGCTGGACCGAAACGCCCGCGTCACCACCCGGGTGACCACCGGTGATCAGCCCGGGGTGGTGGTGCTCGTCGGCGGCGGTGACCCCACGCTGTCGACGGCCGAAGTCGGGCAGGACACCTGGTACCGCGACGCCGCCCGGATCAGCGATCTGGCCGATCAGGTGCGTCGCAGCGGCGTGAACCCCACCGAGATCCAGGTCGACACCTCGGCGTTCAGCGGGCCGACCATGGCCCCGGGGTGGGATCCGGACGACATCGAAGGCGGCGACATCGCCCCGATCGAATCGGTGATGGTCGACGGCGGCCGCATCCAGCCGACCACGGTGGAATCCCGGCGGTCGCTGACTCCGGCACTGGACGCCGGGCAGGCGCTGGCCGCCGAACTCGGTGTCGACCCCGACAAGGTGAGCATCGCGACCACGTCGGTGACCGGTCGCGAACTGGCGGCGGTCGCCTCGGCGCCGCTGGTGGTGCGGCTGGGCGAGATGATGAACGCCTCCGACAATGTGATGGCCGAATGCATCGCCCGGGAGGTGGCGGCGGCCATGGGCCGGCCGCGGTCGTTTGCCGGTGCCGTCGACGCGGTGACCAACCGGCTGGCCACCGCCCACATCGCGGTCACCGGAGCCACGCTGATGGACTCCAGCGGGCTGTCGGTCGACGACCGGTTGTCGGCCCGAACCCTCGACGCGGTGGTGCAGGCCGCGGCCGGCCCGGACCAGCCGGAACTGCGGCCGCTGCTGGACATGCTGCCGGTCGCCGGCGGCAGCGGCACCCTGTCCGACCGTTTCCTGAATCCCACGACCGGGCGCGGCGCAGCCGGCTGGCTGCGCGCCAAGACCGGTTCGCTGACCCGCACCAACGCGCTGGCCGGGATCGTCACCGACCGCGACCGCCGGGTACTGACGTTCGCGTTCATCTCCAACGAAGCCGGGCCGACCGGCCGGACCTCGATCGACGCGCTGGCCGCGGTGCTGCGAACCTGCGGATGCGGATGACCGAGCTCGACATCGGCCGCGCGGTGGACTGGGGGTTCGCCGCGACGGTCGGCGGCCGGCTGGCGCGGCCGGGACCGCCGATGAGCGACTACACCCGCCGGCAGGTCGTCGACGACCTGCACCGCAGCGCCCGGTCGGCCGAACCGCTGGTGCGCGAGGTGACCGGGCTGGGAACCGATGGTGTCGTGCCCGAGGCGAGCGTGGTGGACCGGCCGCAGTGGATCGCCGCCGCGGCCGAGTCGATGCGGGTGATGACGGGCGGCACCGACCGCTCGATCGGGTTCCTCAGCGGCCGGCTGACCGGGGCGCAGACCGGCGCGCTGCTGGCGTTCGTCTCCTCGGGCATCCTCGGCCAGTACGACCCGTTCTGTGACGGCGCCGGTGGCGGGCGGCTGCTGCTGGTGTACCCCAACGTGATCGCCGTCGAGCGACAGCTGCGGGTGATGCCGGCCGACTTCCGGTTGTGGGTGTGCCTGCACGAGGTGACCCACCGGGTGCAGTTCAGTGTCAATCCGTGGCTGGCCGACCATATGTCGCAGGCACTGGCGGTGCTGACCGGGGAGAGTACCCCCGAAATCACCCAGGTGGTGACGCGGCTGGCCGATTACCTGCGCGGCCGCGGCGACGGCACCGGCCCGTCGGGAGTGCTCGGCCTGGTGCGGGCGGTGCAGTCCGAGGAGCAGCGCACCGCACTGGACCAGCTGCTGACGCTGGGCACGCTGCTGGAGGGGCATGCCGACCACGTGATGGATGCGGTGGGACCGGCGGCGGTGCCGTCGGTGGCGACCATCCGGCGCCGCTTCGAGGAACGTCGTCAGCGCAGCCAGCCGCCGCTGCAGCGGCTGGTGCGGGCGCTGCTGGGCCTCGACGCCAAGCTCACCCAGTACACCCGCGGCAAGGCGTTCGTCGACGCGGTGGTCGGCCGGGTTGGCATGGACCGGTTCAACGCGGTGTGGTCGGGTCCGCAGACCCTGCCGCTGCCCGTCGAGATCGAAGAGCCGCAGCGGTGGATAGATCGGGTGCTCTAGCCCGGCTGCGTGCCGCGCTGGTGGCCTTCGCCGAACAGCACCTGCCGCAGCAGGCGAACTGGTGCGTGGCGCTCTCGGGCGGGCCGGACTCGCTGGCGCTGACCGCGGTCGCCGCGCGCGAGCGGCCCACCACCGCGCTGATCGTCGACCATGGCCTGCAAGCCGGCTCGGCGCAGGTCGCGGAGCTCGCCCGAAGCCAGGCCCTCGAGCTGGGATGCGTCGAGGCACTGATCATTCCGGTGACCGTCGGAGCCGCCGGCGGCCCGGAAGCCGCAGCGCGCACCGCCCGCTACGCCGCGCTGGACGACGCCCGAGGCCAGGCCCCGGTGCTGCTGGGCCACACACTCGACGATCAGGCCGAGACGGTGCTGCTGGGACTGGCCCGCGGCTCGGGTCCCCGCTCGCTGGCCGGGATGCGGGCGCACGACCACCCGTGGTGCCGGCCGCTGCTGGGGGTGCGCCGCGAGGTGACCCGGGCCGCCTGCGCCGAGCTGGGGCTCACGCCGTGGCTCGACCCGCACAACAGCGACACCCGCTTCACCCGGGCGCGGCTGCGCGCGGAGGCGCTGCCGCTGCTGGAGGACATCCTGGGCGGCGGGGTGGCCGAGGCGCTGGCCCGCACCGCGACCGCGCTGCGGGAGAACACCGAGCTGATCGATGTGCTGGCCGAAGCCGCGCTGCCCGAGGCCACCGTCGGCGCCGGGCTGGACCCCGCCGTGCTGGCCGCACATCCCGGCCCGGTGCGTCGCGCGGTGATCCGGCGCTGGCTTTTGGCCGGTGGCGGCCGGGGGCTGACCGACCTGCAGATCCGCGCGGTGGAGCGGCTGGTCACCGCCTGGCGCGGACAGGGGGGAGTGGCGGTCGGGTCGGACCTGCGCGGGGAGCGGCTGTTCGCCGTCCGCGGCGACGGCCTGTTGCGGCTGCGCCGGGAGCCGATCTGAGCAACCGGAGGTGATATTTCCCGCCGCAGTTGGTCGTCGCACGGTGCGCATGGCACGCTGTGCTGGTGGCTGCGTTCTCGCCGGGGGAGACACCTGAGTCGTACGCGGGTGACATCAAATCGGTACTGCTGACCGAGGAGCAGATCCGGGCCCGCACCGCCGAACTCGGTGCGCAGATCGCCGCCGACTACGCCGGCGGCCCGAATGCCTCGGACCCGGGTGAGAACGGCGACCTGCTGCTGATCACCGTGCTCAAGGGCGCGGTGCTGTTCGTCACCGACCTGGCCCGCGCGATCCCGCTGCCCACCCAGTTCGAGTTCATGGCGGTCAGCTCCTACGGCTCGTCCACGTCGTCGTCGGGTGTGGTGCGCATCCTCAAAGACCTCGACCGCGACATCAGCGACCGCGACGTGCTGATCGTCGAAGACGTCGTCGACTCCGGTCTGACACTGTCGTGGCTGCTGCGTAATCTGGCCGCCCGGCGGCCCCGGTCATTGCGGGTGTGCACGCTGCTGCGCAAACCCGACGCGGCGCGCGCCGGCGTCGACATCACCTATGTGGGCTTCGACATCCCGAACGA
>CAYNJD010000126.1:0-8939 GCA_964397355.1 uncultured Mycobacterium sp.
CTAGTACAGTCTTCCAGACGACTGTTCACGTAACTGGTGTGAGGGCGGGGCTGCGGAGCATGGATTTCGGGTTGATTCCACCGGAGATCCAATCTGGCCTGATGTATGCCGGGCCCGGGCCCGGGCCCCTCTCGGCGACCGCCGCGGCCTGGGACGCGCTGGCCGCCGAACTGGACGCGGCCGCGGCCTCCTACGGATCAATGGTCACCGATCTGACCAGCATCGGATGGCAGGGCCCCACCGCGGCGCTGATGGCCTCGGCGGTATCGCCATACCTGGCCTGGATGCACACCACCGCCGGGCAGTGCGCCGAGACCGCCGCCCAGGTCAGG
Organism: uncultured Mycobacterium sp.; assembly: GCA_964397355.1. Lineage (GTDB taxonomy): Bacteria > Actinomycetota > Actinomycetes > Mycobacteriales > Mycobacteriaceae > Mycobacterium. The sequence continues at coordinate 333 of CAYNJD010000126.1, forward strand.
GCGGGCATCGCGGCTTATGAGGAGGCATTCGCGGCCACCGTGCCGCCGCCGGTGATCGCAGCGAACCGCGCCGAGCTGCTCACGTTGCTCGCCACCAACATCTTCGGCCAGAACGCCGCGGCAATCGCGGCCAACCAGGCCGAATACGCCGAGATGTGGGCACAGGACTCCGCGGCGATGTTCGGCTATGCCGCGGCCGCCTCGACGGCCACCCAGCTGACGTCGTTCACCCCGCCGCCGAAGGTCGCCAACGCCGACGGATCGGCCGACAGCGCCGCCGCGGCGACCCAGGCGGCCGGCAACGCCGCGGCGACCCAGACGGCGAACCAGACCCAGAATGCGCTGGCGGGTGTGCCCCAGACGCTGCAACAACTGGCGTTACCGATGGCGGCGAGCCCCGCCGCAGCCGACCCGGTCGTGGGTCAGGCCACCGCGGCCGGCGTTTCGGGGATCAGCGCGAGTTCGGCCTACCACACCATCATCGGGAGCGCGAACTTCTTCCAGCGAATCTACAGCCAGTTCCAAAGCTCGTTTGCGGCCAGTAACCAACCCTCCACCACGGACCTCATGGAACGGCTCAACCGGATCGGCCTGGTGACCGGTGCGATCGACCCCGATGAGGTAGGGAAGGCGGCAGACGGCGGTGTGCTCGGCACGCTTGGGCTCGGCGGGTTCGGGAACTGGCACAACTGGGAGCGGTTCTTCCGCGGCATCCTGCCGGCCCTGAAGATCTCTGCGACGTCGGGTATGGGTGACTCGGGCATGGTCGGCGGGTTGTCGGTGCCGCCGGCGTGGGCCGAGGCGCTCCCGGACGACGTCCGGCTGGCTGCTGCGGAGACCACCACCGGCGCAGCCGTCAGTGCCGCCCCGGGCGCCGCGGGCGGCGGGGTCGGCACGCTGGGTGCGCAAGCCGCGCTGACCGGGATGGCCGGGCGCGCCCTGGCCGGCGCCGTGCTGCCCGGCAGGGAAAACACCCGGTCGTCGACCGCCCCGGCACAGGAGAAGCCCTCGAGCGCCGCGGCCAAGGAGATCGCGGAGGCGTTACGCGAATACGCGTCACTGCGCGATTCCGGAATCATCACCGACGTGGAGTTCAACAAACACAAAGAGCGCCTGATGAGCCTGGATCCGCTGTCGGGCCGGTGAGGCCGCGGCCGCTGACCCGGCGCCGGTAGGCTGAAATCCATGTTCTCGCTGCTACCGGGCGTGCCCGGACTTGATGATCTGCGCGGCGTCGTCCGTCGCATCGACACCGCGCGGCACCACGGTGTGCCCAACGGGGTGGTGCTGGAACTCGATCTGCAGGAACTGCCGCATGAGACCGGTGGTTTTGACCCGCTGGCGCTGATCCGCTCCGGTGGCCAGCCGCCGGTGCTGCGCGACGTGGTGGCCGCGATCCACCGTGCAGCCGACGACCCGCGGGTCGCCGGACTGATCGCGCGGGTGCAGCTCTCGTCGGCGGCTGCCGGCCCGGTGCAGGAGCTGCGGGAGGCGATCGCCGACTTCACCGCCGTCAAACCGTCGCTGGCCTGGGCCGAGACCTACCCGGGCACGTTGTCCTACTACCTGGCGTCGGCTTTCGGCGAGGTGTGGATGCAACCCTCGGGAATGGTCGGGCTGATCGGCTTCGCCACCAACGCGACGTTTCTGCGCACCGCGCTGGACAAGGCCGGCATCGAGGCACAGTTCTTCGCGCGCGGCGAATACAAGTCGGCGGCCAATATGTTCACGCAGGACTCCTACACCGACGCGCACCGGGAAGCCGACGGCGCTCTGGTGGGCAGCCTGCACGCCCAGGTGCGTCAGGCCGTTGCCGAGGCCCGGCGACTCGACGCCGATGTCGTCGACGCACTGGCCGACCGGGCGCCGCTGCTGCGCGACGACGCCGTCGAGGCCGGCCTGATCGACCGGATCGGGTTCCGCGACGAGGCCTACGATCGGATCGCCGAACTCGCCGGCCACCAGCAGGATTCGCCGGTCGACGCGGATGATCCCGACAGCCCGCCCCGGCTGTACCTGACCCGCTACGCCAGCGCGACCACCGGTCGTCCGCCGGTTCCGACGCCGCCCATCCCGGGCCGCAAGAACAAACCGGCGATCGCGGTGGTGACGGTGGCCGGAGCCATCGTCAGCGGGGCCGGCGGGCCGCAGCTGTCGCCGCTGGCCAACCGCAGCGTCGGGGGCGACACCATCGCCGCGGCGCTGCGCGAGGCGGTCGCCGACGACGACATCGCCGCGATCGTGCTGCGGGTGGACAGCCCGGGCGGGTCGGTCAACGGCTCGGAAACCATCTGGCGGGCGGTGCAGCGGGCCCGCGAGGCCGGCAAGCCGGTGGTGGCGTCGATGGGCGCGGTGGCCGCTTCCGGCGGGTACTACATCGCGGCGGGCGCCGACACCATCGTGGCCAACCCGGGCACCATCACCGGATCGATCGGGGTGCTGACCGGCAAGCTGGTCGCCCGCCAGCTCAAGGACCGTCTCGGGGTGGGCTCCGACACGGTGCGCACCAGCGCCAACGCCGACGCCTGGTCGATCAACGCCCCGTTCACCGCCGAACAGCACGGGCAGATCGAGGCCCTGACCGACTTGTTCTACGACGACTTCGTGGCGCGGGTCGCGCAAGGCCGCGACCTGTCGACCGAACAGGTGGACGCGGTGGCGCGCGGACGGGTCTGGACCGGCGCCGACGCGGCCGAACGCGGCCTGGTCGACGAGCTGGGCGGGTTGCGCACGGCGGTACGGCGCGCCAAGGTGCTGGCCGGGCTCGATGCCGACACCGAGGTCCGTACGGTGTCCTACCCCGGCTCGTCACTGTGGGATCTGGTCCGGCCGCGCCCGTCGTCGCAGCCGGCCGCGGTGTTGTCCGATGCCATCGGCAGCCTGCTGATGCGGTCGCTGGCCGGGATCATCGAGCAGACGCAGCGGTCGGTCAACGGTGTTCAGGTGCTGTGGCTGGGCGAATCCCGCTGGTAGCAGCCCAAGCGGTGGCCGCGTAACACAGAATCAACAATTGGCTCCGCGGCAGTAAAAACTCGGTAACGCGGCCTTAACCAGGGTCCCCGAGACTTACCGGCATGAAACGGTTACTGCTCTTGGCGGGTCTGAGCGCGATGGTCGGCCTCGCCGCCCCCGCCCACGCCGCGCCCTCGGGCGTCGACGGCCAGTTCCTCGCCACCTTGTCGGGTGCGGGGCTGAGCCACAGTGGCAGCGACCAGGCCACCGTGTCGGCCGGCCACGCGGTGTGCCAGCTGATGGACGCGGGGCTGTCCCCGATGGACACCGTCGTCGCGGTGCAGACCACCAACCCGGGCTTCACCATTCAGAAGGCCGGTGAATTCGCCGCGATCTCGACGGCGCACTACTGCCCGGAGCACATGTAGTCACGTCTGCGGCCGGGCGCCCAGCACGCCACGGAACAGCGTCTGGCGCAGCGCCAGTTGACGGGGATCGCGGTCGAGGTGAAAACCCAGGCGGTTCTCACGTAGGCGACTCCGGCGCCGGTATCGGGGTCGGCGAATCCGAAACAGGCACCCAAACCTCCGGTGGGCCCTTGACTATGAGCACCATCGGTGCGTTGGACCGCGCCCGGCCGTCGCCGAATCGGGATTTCGTATCGATCACCGTCACCAACGGTGCGAGCCCATAGATTCCCTCACCATCGATATAAACCAAGTAAGTGAATTACGGGTATAACCTGAGGTTTACCTGGGGGAACTGCTAGTATCGCGCCAAGTTGGCTTGCGCTACTTCGGTGAGGGACACGATCGTGACGACAATCAAGCAATTCTTATGTGGTGCAACGGTCGCCGGCCTGGTCGCCGGAACCGGGGCGGCGGTCGGGACGCAGCCGGGGCTGTCCGCGCTGACCGCCGATTGGATGCTGCTCGCCGAGCACGTGCTGCTGATCGGCACCGACGGCACCAACCTCGACAAGATCCTGCAGTACGCCTACGGCGACGACAGCGGGTTCAAGACGGCGATGGATAACGGCATCACCGGAGCCGCGACCGAGGTCAACCACACCACGATCTCCGGTCCGTCGTGGTCGACGGTCCTCACCGGTGTGTGGGACGACAAGCACGGGGTGATCAACAACCTGTTCACCCCCGAGCCCTACAACTCGTGGCCGACGGTGTTCAACCTGCTCGAATACCACGATCCGTCGATCAACACCTCGGTGATCGCCGACTGGGACTACATCAACGATATCGGCGCCGCGGGCGGCTATCCGGTCGACAACAACATCTTCGTGCCCTTCGAGGACAGCTGGGCCGACACCGACGCGGCGGTCACGCAGCAGACCATCGACCAGATCCTGGCGACCGCGGACAATCCGGACGTCTCGAGCTTCGTGTTCTCCTACCAGGTGCAGGTCGACGAGGCCGGCCACGCGTTCGGCGGCGGCTCGGAGGAATACGCGCAGGCCGTCATGAACGTCGGCGCCAACATCCAGCAGATCCTGGCAGCGGTCGCGCAGGCCGAGCAGGCAACCGGTGACGACTGGTCGGTCATCATCACCACCGACCACGGTCACCAGCAATCGCTGGGCTTCGGTCACGGCTTCCAGTCCCCCAACGAGACGTCGCAGTTCGTCATCTTCGATCAAGCCGGTCAAGACGCGACCGACGGCAGCCAGAACCTGAACTACTCCATCGCCGACATCACGCCGACGATTCTGTCCCTGTTCGGAGCCCCGATGCGGTCGGACTTCGACGGCGCTTCGATGGCAGACGACCCGGCCATCCTGAACAGCATCGTCGACCCCGACAATCTCAAGCAGGCGCTGCTCGACGCGATCTCGATGTACGGCTACCCGAACATCGGCAACGACATCACGCTGGCCATTCGGACGGTCTTCACGTCCATCCCGTACTTCCTCGACAAATATCTCACCGAATTCGAGGACTACCTGCAGACCATCGTCGACCAGAACATCTTCCTGATCAGCGGACTGGCCGACGTCACCCAGCAATTCGTCCAATTCACCGGCGGTCTGATGGTCGACGCGACCGAGGCGGTGGCCCAGCTCGTCGGGCACATGACCGGCGCCGGAGTCATCCCGCCGACCGACCCGCCGCTACCGGACGCCGGGGACACCCCCGACGTGGGGAGCCTCGTCGCGGACAGCAACTGGTTCGCGCCCGGGGACTTCGACCTGTCGAGTCTGCTCGACACGCTTTAAAGCCGAATCGCCTCGATCGCAACCGAATTGCGCATTCGCGCCACAACGTCGTCGTCGGGGTAGCTGCGGCCGTAGTCGGCGAAGACCTCGGCCCGGCTGCGCCTGCTGACCTGCCAGCCCTGTTCGGTCAGGTAGTCGCCGACGGGCCGGCGTTGGCCGGCGTAGATCAGGTTGGCGATGTCGAGGTCCAGCCCCTGCTCGGCGAAGCGCCGGCCCACCGACTGGTTCGAATCGCTCAGTGCGGCAGCGCCGTCGGGGTGATACTCGGTGGCCAGTCGACTGCCCGGCGCGCTCAACGCGGTGATGTTGTCGAAGAGCCGATCCTGGGCCCCGGGCGGCAGGTAGATGAGCAGCCCTTCGGCGCTCCAAGCGGTGGGCTTCGTCTCGTCGAACCCGCTGCGGCGCAACGCAGCCGGCCAGTCGTCGCGCAGGTCGACGGCCACCGTTCGACGCTGTGCCGTGGGCTCGGCGCCGAGGTCGGCCAGCGTGCGGGATTTGAACTCGATCACCTCCGGCTGGTCGATCTCGTAGACGACGCTGCCCGCCGGCCAGGCCAGCCGGTAGGCCCGCGAATCCAGCCCGGCGGCCAGGATGACCGCCTGCCGGATGCCGGCGGCGGTGTCGGAACAGGCGGCAAGGAAGAAGTCGTCGAAGAACCGGGTGCGCACCGCCATCACCTCGGTCATCGGCCGGGCGGTGGCGCTGGCGTCCGCAGCGACCTCCGGTTCGAGCTCGCCGTCGAGCAACCGGGTGAAGAAGTCGATTCCGACCGCACGCACCAGTGGCGCGGCGAACGGGTCGTCGATCAGGGCGTCGGGGTTCCGGCTGGCCAGCGCCCGCGCGACCGCGACCATGGTCGCTGTGGTGCCCACACTGGACGCCAGGTCCCAGCTGTCCCCGGAAAATCGGCCGGTGCGTGCCATCGCTCCTCCTATCCCCGCACCGCGCTGACGTAGGTCAGCCCGGCGTGGCCGTCGGCGTCGTCGAGTTGCGGCAGCCCGTGCTCGGCGAACAGCTCGTTGATGGTGCGGCTGTCGAGCCGCCAGCCGCGCTGCGCGAGGTAGGTGGCGGGGTCGTTGCGGTCCCCGAAGTAGACCAGCTCGGCGAGGTCTAGATCGACGCCGTGGCGACGCATCTGCTCCGCGGCCTGCTGCATGCGCTGGCGTGCGGCGTCCTCGTCGTCCGGGCCGAGCCCCGGGTTGCATTCGACGGCGAACCGGCTGCCCGCGGCCGACAGTGCGGTCACGGTGTCGAGCAGGCGGTCCTGGGCGTCGGCGGGCAGGTACGCCAGCAGGCCCTCCGCGCTCCAAGCGGTCGGCGCCGACGGGTCGAAACCGGCCGCCTGCAGCGCCGCCGGCCAGTCGTCGCGAAGGTCGACCGCGACCGGCCGCCGGTCGGCTGCGGGCCGGGCGCCCTGGTCGGCCAGCACCCGGGTCTTGAACTCGATCACGTCGGGCTGGTCGATCTCGAAGACGCGGGTGCCCGCCGGCCAGGCCAGCCGGTAGGCGCGGGCGTCGAGGCCAGAAGCGAGAATCACGGCCTGCCGGATGCCGGCCGCGGCCGCAGTGTCGGTACACGCGGCGAGAAAGAACTCGTCGAAGAACCGGGTCCGCACCGCCATGTTGGCGGCCATCCGCAAAATCGTCATCGGCTCGTCGTCGGCCTCGCCGGCGGCGAAGTCGGCCGCGCTGAGCTCCCCGCTGGCCAGCTTGCTGAACAGGTCCACACCCACCGCCCGGACCAGCGGCTCGGCGTAGGGGTCGCTGATCAGCGGCCGGTCGGTGCCGTTCCCGCGGCTGGCCACCGCACGGCCCACGGCCACCATGGTGGCCGTAGCGCCCACGCTGGAGGCCAGGTCCCAGGTGTCTCCAGAAAATCGGCCGGTGCGTTTCATTCTCGAACCCTCCTTTGGTCGGCGCCGGCGACCCGGCGCCGGGGGATTAGTTAGCCGATATAACCAGCCGTCGACGACTGTACTCGCGGCGGCTGACGGTTCGCTGACAGCGCTGGCCCACGGGCAGCCCGGCCCGCCGAGCTGAGCTGTTAGTCTCGTAGACTGCTGACGCGCCTGAAGACACGCGTGGCCGCATCGTGATCGGTCGACGGGTCGACGCGAAAGCGCAGGACTACCCAAGGACTAACCGGGGCTGGGACAAACCGGCCCATATGGCACGCCGCGACCGGACCTCGGCTGCGCAGGAGGAGAAGAGTGTTCTCGGCTTTCATCTCATCACTGCGGACCGTCGACCTGAGGCGCAAGATCCTGTTCGCGCTGGGAATGATCGTGCTGTACCGGCTCGGGGCGGCCATTCCGTCGCCCGGCGTCGACTACCAGAACGTGCAGCAGTGCATCAAGGAGGTCAGCGGCGGCGACGCGGCGCAGGTCTACTCGCTGATCAACCTGTTCTCCGGCGGTGCGCTGCTACAGCTGACGGTGTTCGCGATCGGTGTGATGCCCTACATCACCGCCAGCATCATCGTGCAGCTGTTGACCGTGGTCATCCCGCGCTTCGAGGAACTGCGCAAAGAAGGCCAGTCCGGTCAGAACAAGATGACGCAGTACACCCGCTACCTGACGGTCGCACTGGCCGTGCTGCAGGCCACGTCCATCGTGGCACTGGCCGCCAACGGCGGGCTGCTGCAGACCTGCAGCCTGCGTCACGACATCATCGCCGACCACAGCATCTTCACCCTGGTCGTCATCGTGCTGGTGATGACGGCCGGTGCGGTGCTGGTGATGTGGCTCGGTGAGCTCATCACCGAGCGCGGCATCGGCAACGGCATGTCGCTGCTGATCTTCGTCGGCATCGCCGCCCGCATCCCGATCGAGGGCAAGACCATCCTGGACTCCCGCGGCGGCCTGGTGTTCACCATGGTCTGCATCGCCGCGCTGGTCATCGTGGTCGGCGTGGTCTTCGTCGAGCAGGGCCAGCGCCGTATCCCGGTGCAGTACGCCAAGCGGATGGTGGGCCGGCGCATGTACGGCGGCACCTCGACGTACCTGCCGCTCAAGGTCAACCAGGCCGGCGTTATCCCGGTCATCTTCGCCTCGTCGCTGATCTACATCCCCCAGCTGGTCACCCAGCTGGTCCGCAGCGGCGGCAGCGGTGTGGGCAACAGCTGGTGGGACAAGGCGGTCAGCACCTACCTGTCCGATCCGTCCAACATGGTCTACATCGCCGTGTACTTCGGCCTGATCATCTTCTTCACCTACTTCTACGTGTCGATCACGTTCAACCCCGACGAGCGTGCCGACGAGATGAAGAAGTTCGGGGGTTTCATTCCGGGCATCCGGCCGGGCCGTCCGACCGCGGACTACCTGCGCTTCGTGCTCAACCGGATCACGCTGCCCGGCTCGATCTACCTGGGTGTGATCTCGGTGCTGCCCAACCTGTTCCTGCAGATGGGCAACTCCGGCACGGTCC